>JAZRMZ010000046.1:0-2830 GCA_045647905.1 Clostridia bacterium | reverse complement strand
GGATATTTATTGAAAACATGTTGGCTGAGGCAGAAAAAATTAAATAGAAGAAATGCTCGTCTATTCGATATAGGCGAGCATTTTCTATATACAATAAGAGATTGGTTAATAATACAAAACAAAAATCCTCGTTTTTTAGGGAATAGTGAAGAGTGAATAGGTAATAAGTAAAAATCCCCGTTCTTACGAACGAGGATTTTTGGCTCCCCCTGCCGGGCTTGAACCAGCGACATCATGATTAACAGTCATGCGCTCTACCGACTGAGCTAAGGAGGAATATTTATTTAACAATAGATATTATATCCCAATTTTTCAAAAAGTCAATAGCTTTTTGAAAAAAATCACATATTTTTTTCGACAAAACAGGCAGCATTGAAAGCTGCCTGAAAATTATCTTTTATCGAGAGGAATATAATCCCTTTGGGCTGAAATTGATTTGTATGCCGGGCGGATAATTTTATTCGCATTTATAAGCTCCTCAATTCTGTGAGCACTCCAGCCTACAACCCTTGCAATAGCAAAAATAGGAGTGTACAGTTCTTCAGGTAGGTCAAGCATGGAGTAAACAAAACCACTGTAGAAATCAATATTGGGGCTGACACCCTTATAAATCTTGCGTTTTTCGGCAATAACTTCAGGTGCAAGGTCCGCAATTTTGGTGTACAGTTCAAATTCTTTTGTTCTGTGTTTTTCTTTTGACAAAAGTCCCACATGACGCTTCAAGATTTCAGAACGTGGATCTGAAAGTGAATAAACAGCATGACCCATTCCGTAAATAAGCCCCGATTTATCAAAGGCTTCTTTGTTGAGAAGTTTCATCAAATATGCTTTGATTTCATCTTCGTCTGTCCAGTCTTTTATGTTTTTCTTTATGTCATCAAACATCTGTGTAACCTTTATGTTGGCTCCGCCATGTTTTGGACCTTTCAACGAACATAAAGATGCAGCCATTGAAGAATATGTATCTGTTCCCGATGAAGTCACAACGTGAGTGGTAAAGGTTGAATTGTTGCCTCCTCCATGCTCTGCATGAAGCACAAGAGCAATATCAAGAATACGGGCTTCAAGCTCTGTAAAACTCTTATCGGGCCGAAGCATTCTCAAAATATTTTCTGCAGTTGAAAAATTTGCCGACGGACGATGGATATACAGACTTTTGCCTTTTTCAAAATGCTTATATGAATGATAAGCATAAACCGACAGCAACGGAAAGTTTGCAATCAACTGAAGACATTGACGCAAAACATTGGGAATACTCAAATCGTTTGCATCTTTATCATATGAATAAAGCGTAAGCACACTTCTTGAAAGTGAATTCATTATATCCGCATTGGACGCCTTCATAACAACATCACGGACAAAATTTTTGGGAAGTGTTCTGAATCCGTTCAACATATCGGTAAAACCGGTCAACTGAGTTGCGTTAGGAAGCTCACCAAACAAAAGGAGATATACAGTTTCTTCAAAACCAAACCGATTATCCTTTTCAAAGCCGTCAACAAGACTGTTTACGTTTATGCCACGATAATAAAGTTCACCTTCGCACGAAACAGAAACACCATTTTCAATTTTGGAGGATATAATTGTGGAGATGTCGGTCAAGCCTGTGACAACTCCCTTGCCGTCCAGATCACGCAAACCGCGCTTCACCTCATGAACAGTATATAACTCCGGATTTATTGAAGTATTTTTTTTGCATTTTTCCGAAAGATTATAAATCGCTTCGGGAATGTTTGAATAACCTGACATCTTATCGCCTCCGTTTATTGTATAATTCTGATTTCAGTATATCATAAACCCTCTTTAAAGTCAAATAATCATAACTTAATTTAACAAAATGTTAAAAATCTGTTTTTGTACCAAAAACCTTCTTTTTGAGGCATACATAACCATACGACAACAAGACCGAAATTGTATATGTAAAAACAATTTCAATAGTCAATCTTAGCGGAATTGACGTGATGCTGAAAATGTTTAATAAGTGTTGTATTTCAAATATGGCAAGACAATGTATCAGAAACACATAAAAAGTTGCTGTTGAAAATTCTTCCGCAAAATAACCTACTGTTTTCGGCATATATGAAAGGTATGCAAGGGAAACAACGGTACAATATGCAACCTTTATTACATCGTTGACAAATGATGAATAAACTCCAAGAAATTGTAGATACGAAAACACAACATAAAACACCGTTAATATAATACCGAAAATCAACATTAACCGTTTTTTACCGTTGAGTTTTGCAATTTTATTTCTGAAATCCATTCCTATATAACAACCAACAGCCCAGTACAAAAAATAATTCAGAAAAATTCTGTTATTATACTGAAGGTCTTTTGTGAAGTACATAGAAACAAAAGTTATCACCACCGCCAAAGTAATACCCAAAAATGACGGAAAACTTTTGTAAAATAAAAACATAATTGGCGAAAGAATATATATCTGCATTATAAAAATAATAAAATAAAAGGGTGCAGCAATGGAGCCTTCAAGAATCGTGCCGAACAATCCGCCAAAGCTGAATTCATAATATTGATGCCGAAAGGCAAAGTAAAGATAATATAACACAGCACAAAAAACATACGGAACAAAAATTTTCAGAATTCTGCCCTTCAGAAAATCAAAATATCTGAACTGAGTATATTCAAATTTGTGTGCAAACTTTATCCCAGCCGAAATTACAAATCCGGGAACGGCAAATGTCAAAAGACGTGAAACCGAAAACAACACAATTGAAGGAATTGTTCCGGGTACAAATGCATCAATGCTTTCGGAAAGGATATGTATCATAACCACAAAAAAACAAAGAATACTTTCAAAAAATGAAAT
>JAZRMZ010000045.1:0-3377 GCA_045647905.1 Clostridia bacterium | reverse complement strand
CAACATCGTTGGCTTTTGAGCCCATTGTATTTGTTTCACGGTTCATTTCCTGAATCATGAAGTCAAGCTTCTTTCCGATGGGCTGATCCGTTTTGATTGCCTTACGGAATTCCTTAATATGGCTGGCAAGTCTGACGGTTTCTTCGCCAATGTCGGTGCGTTCAGCAAAAATCGCCGCTTCGGCAATAATCCTTGTTTCTTCAACGTTAACATCCTGAAGAACTTCATTTATCTTTTTCTCAAGACGAGCACGATACTCCGCAACAATTTCGGGATACCGCTTTTCAACCTCATGCAGATTTGATTCAAGATTGTCGAGATGCTCGCAAATATCGGCTTCCATGTTTTTGCCTTCATTGATACGGGTATTCACAAAATCCTCTGCCGCATCACAAAAAACATCGGTAATAATCTTTGTTATATATTCTTCATCAGCCTCATCCGTTTCAATCTTGAAAATATCATGATACTGAGCAATTGTCGAAACCTTCACATCATCTTCAACCCCAAGCTCCACAGCAGCTCTGAGCGCATTGATATAACTTGCGGCAACATCTCTGTCAAGGGTAATACTCTTGTCCGTACCCTCTGTTCTCTCAACAGAAACAAAAACTTCAACCTTACCACGTGAAATATACTTTGATGCTGTCTGGCGAATCTTGTCCTCAACAAAATAATAATATTTGGGAACTCTCACCGCAAGATCAAGATACCTGTGATTAACCGACTTCAGATTGACCTTTATGTTAAACTGATCAACAGCTTTTTCGGCTCTTCCAAAACCTGTCATACTTTTAAGCATAACCATACCTCCTATGCCTCAAATCCCAAAATATACAGACTTTCAGCAATACTTTTTTCATTATAACACATCTTTTTTAAAAAAGCAAATATTTATTTGATTTTTTTTAACTTTTGGTGTATAATATAAAAATATTTATTAAAAACATATAATAAACAGAGGAAATAACAATGGCTTTTGACGGATTTGTTACTCACGGCATCGTGAGAGAACTTCAAAATATAATTATGCACGGCAAAATCGACAAGATTTATCAGCCCGAAAAGGACGAAATCACGGTTTCAGTCCGTACCTTTGACGGCACATACCGCCTGCTCCTTTCTGCCGCCACGTCCAATCCAAGACTGCATCTGACCGAGGCAACACGTCAGAATCCCGTAAACGCACCGCTTTTTTGCATGATTCTCCGTAAGCATCTCACAGGCGGCAAAATAATCGGCATAAGCCAGCACGGTTTTGACCGTATAGTAAAATTCGACATCGAATGTTACACCGAAATGGGCGACCTGACACAAAAAAGTCTCATTGTTGAGATTATGGGCAAACACAGCAATATTATACTCACGCAAAAAGACAATAAAATCATAGATTGTATAAAACACGTTGACTTTACAACAAGCGCAGTACGTCAGGTTCTTCCCGGTCTTTTTTATGAACTGCCTCCCCAACAGGACAAAAACAATCCAACGGCGGTTTCACTGCCCGACCTTACCGAAAAAATTCGGCAACTGCCGCCCGACAGCCTTCTTGACAAATTCCTCGTTTCAGAATTCATTGGAATGAGTCCCTTGCTGGCACGTGAAATCGTATTCCGCCACGCAGGCGACACAAAGGTTCTTTCGGGAAGCATCACCCCGGAAGACTTTGCAAAGGACATAACGGATTTTTTCACATCCGTCATTGACGGTCATGAAACTCCGTCCATCATAAAAGAAAAGGACAAGGGAAAGCCCACCGCCTTCTCGTGCGTTAATCTGACTCAGTATTCAGGACTCGCAAGCATCATCCCCTGTGATAATCTCAGCTTTGCCGTTGAGGAATTCTTTTCAACCCGTGATCTTCACGACAGACTCACCCAAAAGGCAGCAGGAACTGTAAAGGCAATCAACAACAACATTGACCGTTGTCAAAAGAAAATTGCAATACATCAGGATATTCTTGCAAAGTCAAAAAACCGTGACAAATACAAAATATACGGTGATTTGTTGACGGCAAATCTTTACAGAATGGAACCCAACGCTTCATCCATAACCGTTCAGAACTACTATTCCGAAAACTGTGAAGACATAACAATTGACCTGAAGCCCGAGCTTTCACCCTCACGCAACGCACAACGATATTACAAGCTGTACAACAAAGCAAAAACCGCCGAAGAACATTCAACACGGCAACTGAAAGAAGCTCAGACCGAGCTTGAATATCTTGAAACGGTGCTTGATTCGGTCACACGAGCTTCCACCTATAACGACATTGCGGAAATCCGTGAGGAATTAGGCGAACAAGGTTATATCTCATCGGGCAATCCAAAAAAGAAAAAGGCTCTGAAAAAATCAAAGCCTATGGAATTTATTTCATCAGACGGCTATACCATTCTTGTGGGCAGAAACAATAAACAAAACGATGAACTGACCATCCGTATGGCATATTCAACGGATATGTGGCTTCACACAAAGAATATCCCCGGCTCACACGTGCTTATCCGCACCAACGGCACCGGTGAAGTTCCCGACAACACACTCGTTGAAGCAGCACAAATCGCTGCATACTTCAGCAAAGCTCAAAAATCAAAAGGAGTCGGCGTGGATTACACTCTGATAAAAAACATCCGCAAGCCCAACGGCTCCAATCCCGGATTTGTCATATACGACGCAAACTATACCGTCTATGTAGATCCCGACGAAAAATTGGTTGAAACTCTGAAAAAAGACTAAATATTTTGTCACAACGTATCCTCCCTGTCAAAATCTTGCAAAAGCCTTTGACAGGGAGGATTTTTCAGAATATCCCAACTTTTCTGTAAAAAATAAAAACCGGTTCTTCAAAATGTTTGTTAATTTATTAAAATAAGTACTTGACAAATTTCATATAAATGTGTATAATAAATTGGTTGACAACTTAATAAACATCGAGGCGTGGCGCAGTTTGGTAGCGCACCTGGTTTGGGACCAGGGGGCCGCAGGTTCGAATCCTGTCGCCTCGACCAAAAAAGCATCGACTTTGTCGGTGCTTTTTTCTGGCAACGGTGACCAATATGAATACTCCACAAAGAGAGGTGCATTTTAGTGGTTCGCCTTTAGATTCAGGTAAAAGCAGTCCGCATGAAAAAGATTCACAGAGCCACAGAAATCGTAAATCACGATATAATTTACACCTAAACGAGAATGGCAGCAGGGAGATTAACACCTCTCTGCTGCTAATTTTTTATTTGTAGCTTTAACAAAAACAATTCAAAACGCAAATTGATTGAATGGATTGTCTATTGCTTCGGAACGCATCCATTTTTTATATTGAAGTGGTGTCATTTTATACTTTCGTAAAAATATTTTTCCAAAGTAACTTGAATCAGAAAATCCAC
>JAZRMZ010000044.1:0-9315 GCA_045647905.1 Clostridia bacterium | reverse complement strand
AACTCCTTGGCTCACAGAACGACATGGCTACGATCCGACTTCCATGCGGTAAATACCTCATCAGCATGATGGTCGTGGTGGTGATGACCGCAGGAACAATGCTCATCGTGGTGATGATGTTCGTGTCCACATTCACAATGTTCATCGTGGTGGTGATGTTCATGATCACAGTCACAATGTTCATCGTGGTTGTGATGTTCGTGTCCACATTCACAATGCTCGTCATGGTTGTGATGATGATGTTCGTGACCGCAACAGCAATGCTCATCATGCTCAAGTTTTTTCAGTTCACTTTCAAGGGAACAACTGCCTTCCATGGCTTCAAGAATTTTTTTGCCGTCAATATCTTCCCACGGGGTTGTGACGATAATAACTTTTTCATTTTTCTCACGAATAAGTTCAACACATTTTTCAACTTTTTCATTGTCAATACCTGTTGTATGACTAAGAACAACACAGCTTGCACTTTCAATCTGATCGTTATAGAACTCGCCGAAATTTTTCATATACATTTTGCATTTTTTTGCATCAACAACCGTTGTGTAACTGTTGAGAACAAGCTCATCACTGCCAATATTTTCAACAGCCTTAATAACATCACTCAATTTACCCACGCCTGAGGGTTCAATCAATATTCTGTCGGGAGCAAAATCTGCAATAACTTTGCTCAGAGCTTCGCTGAAATCTCCAACAAGACTGCAGCAAATACAGCCCGAATTCATTTCATTTATTTCAACACCGGCATCCTTCAAAAATCCGCCATCAATACCGATTTCACCAAATTCATTTTCGATGAGAACAATTTTTTCACCTTTATACGCTTCATCAAGAAGTTTCTTTATCAGCGTTGTCTTTCCTGCGCCAAGAAACCCTGAAAAAATGTCAACTTTTGTCATAAAAAACCAACTCTCTTTCTAAAAATTAAACATTTCAATTTTATCAAATTTTTAACAAATTGTCAATGTTCAATACATAGAAAAACCGCAGTGCTTGCAAACACTGCGGTAATAAATCATTCATTTACTGTAATAACTCTGACAACATCATCTTCTGTTGATACACCGGATGAATATAAATTTACGCTTTTGCCGATAATATTCTCAATATTATATTTGGAAATCGACATATATCCCGAACGGCTTTTATTGATGATTAAAACATCATCATGCAATTTATAAACCTCTTTACCGACTTTTATTCGTCCGGAATCTGCGACCGAAACAGTTGCATGAGAATAGATTGAAGGAAGTCGGTTTATTGATGTAATCTGGTTATTGTTAAAGGTTAAAGCGACTGCAGTACCGGTTGAAATATCTGTACGGTAGTTTGTTGAATAGATTTTTTCTTCTCCATTAACAAGTATATTATATACTCCCGTCAATTTATCTTTATTCTTTTCTGTACTCGTAACTACACCGTAAACATATTGAGTTTCTGTAACATTTTCCACAAAAAGAACTGCTATATCACCAAAATCACCTGATTTTACAGCATGAATCACATTGTTTTTTGAAAGAGTTTCCGGAATTATGTCATCAAAGTCAACAACACTTGCTGAAACAAACTTCCCGTCTTCGACAACTCTTTCAATAACAACACAATCACTTGTCAGCCATATATCGCCAATCTTTTCATTTGTCTTATCAATTTTACCTGTGACAACATTTGAAGAAGAAATTGTTGAAAATACAGCATACCCCTGTTCATCAACAACTACCTTGCCAACCATTCCGATACGGTTTTCAAAATTAGTCTTTGTCTTAAAGTTTACCGTTTTGCCTTCACCGTTCAAAACAGTAATATATCGTTCCTGTTCACCCTTTTCGAGAATGTCCTCTGATGTTTCAACGCCATAGGCTACAAGAATACCATACTCAGAATATACAGATGAACTTGTATCAACAACATCAGCAATTTTGCCGTCTTTGCCAAGGAGCAAGGTAACTCTTGAACCAATTTTATAGCTTCCTGATTTTTCACCAAGTTTGTTTGCCGCAAGCTGAGTTTCAATTTCAAAGGTGTTTCCGCCAACCTCAATGCTTGTTACATTTGCTTTGTTGGGAAATGCTTTGTTATATGTTCCCGAAATTCTGTCACTATAAAGATAAATTGTGCTGTTTGCTCTGTTGAAATATGCAACGTCAAAAAGCTGTGCTTCATCGGGTGATGATAAATAACCGTCACGGTATATCTTTGCGCTGTCAACTTCCTCCTTTGAAACACCAACCGAATTCAATGCTGCATAAATGTCACTTCTGATTGTAACAGCTTCGGTGTAACTAACATCATTCACTACGAGGTATTCTATGTTTCCAACTTTATCATACAAAAATGCAACTGCTGAACCTTCTTCAATATGTTCTTTTTGAGTGCCATAATTTGAAATGAGTCCGTCATTATAAACATAAGTAGTATCGGTTATGCCAAGTCTTTTTGCGCTTGAACCGGTATCAAAATAAATCTCGTTATCAACAATCCGTTCAACAGAGGTTATTTGCTTTTTGGGAATAACAATATCTTCGAAACCGATAATCTCGTTCTCGTCATTCAGAATAAGTTTGGACTTTGAAAGAGTTGAAAACTCAAGATTATCGTAAGCCAGTTTATACGTTCCGATGCTGGTTTTAATTTCATCAACAGCAAGACTTGAATCTTCTTTTTTTGTTGCAATCAAAAGAACTTCATCACTAACCGTTACATCAAGCTTCGAAATCAGCTTATCCATGGACTTGTTCAGCTCTGTGCGCAAAGCTCTGTCGATAATAACACAAAGATTTGCCCTTGTTATACTGTCGTTTTGATCAAAGCTGATGTTTTCTGTTAAACCAAGATTGTTTGCTTTTGTAATATAAGCATAAGGCCAGTTGTCGCCAAGGTCTTCTGAAGTATAGTCAAGCGTCCTCAGAATAACTGTTAAAGCCTCGGCATAAGTTACGTTTTTGTCAGGCTTGAAGCTGCCGTCCGTATATCCCACAATAAGTCGGTTTTCCGCAACGGTGTTAACATATCCCGTGCTCCAGTGGTCTGCTTCAACATCATCGAATTTTTTATAGCTCATATTGTTGAAAACACTATCCTCCAACCCTGCAACAAGTGCTGTAACCTTTGCAAATTCTGCACGGGTGAGATTTGCATCCGGTCTGAAATAGCCATCAGAACCCGAAACAATCCCATAAGTTGTCAGTTTTTCTATTGCGTCTGTATAATACATTCCGTCGCTTATATCTTTATATGAAGACGCAGAAACAGGCAGTGCCAAAACACATAACACAACCGAAACAATTCCAATAATCAAAATATTTTTTTTCATACCAATTCTCCTGTACTGTTTTAATCTGCATGAAGAGCATCAATGGGATTAAGTTTTGATGCCTTGCTGGCCGGTGCCCAGCCAAAGAAAATTCCGATTGCTGCCGAAAAGGCAAAGGCTCCGAGCATAACTCCAACGGATGGAAATGCGTCAATTCCCATCACTCCGCCAAGCAAAGCTGTTCCTATGCATGAAAGGATTATCCCGATTATTCCTCCCATGCAACTCACAATGGCGGCTTCAATCAAAAATTGCGACATAATGCTTGACCGTTTTGCACCTATCGCTTTTCTGATGCCGATTTCACGGGTTCGTTCCGTTACCGAAACAAGCATTATGTTCATAATACCAATACCGCCTACAACAAGCGAAATTCCTGCAATGCCTGCTGTGAGCAACGCCATCATTCCCGTAATATCATCAAGAGCATCCATCATGCTTGCTATGCTTATAACCGAATAATCGTCTTCATCACCGAATTTATCAAACAAAAATGATTTTAGTCGGTTTGTTGCTTCTTCAACATTTTCTGCCGTAGATGCCCACACGGTGTATGAACTGATTTTTTTTGTTCCGAAAACAGTTCTTCCTGATGAATATGGAATAATAACAGTATCATCACTTGAACCTTCTTCAGAATCGGAAATTGGTTCAAGAACGCCCACAACCTCAAAGATTTCATTGTTAATCTTGATTAAATTACCAATGGGGGTATCAAAACCAAAAAGTTCCTGAGCATTGAAACTGCCGATAACAGCCACTTTTCGTCTTCGTTCAATGTCAATATCGTTAATAAATCGTCCCTGAGATATATCACGGTTATTAACCTCGGTATAATCCTTTGTTGTTCCAACCACCGATGACATAATATTGGATGTCCGGTATTTAATCATACTTCTTGCTGTTATATTCGGAACAACATACGAAACATACTCGTTATTTTCCTCAAGAAAATCCTGCATTTCTTCGTATGTAACGTTTTTGGTGCTGTTTCTGCCGGTAAAATTAAGAGTAATACTGTTTGCACCAAGAGATTCGATTGATTCTGTTATGCTTCCCGTTGAACCCTGAACAACGCTGACAAGAACAATAACAGCACACACACCGATTATAATACCGAGCATGGTCAGGAAGGTTCTCATTTTACTGGCAGAAACACTTTTTATTGCCATTTTAAACGACTGTGTTAAATTCATATTGTCATTTCTTCTCCCTTCCCATTATACATTTACCAATCCCTTATCACCGTCAAACAACGAATCAAAAACAATCCTGCCATCCATAATTCTAACAATTCTGTCAGCTTCGTGAGCAATTTTGTTGTCGTGTGTAATGAGAACAACTGTTTTACCTTCCTGATGAAGCTCCTTGAGCATAGAAAGCACCTCAACACCCGTTTTTGAATCAAGAGCACCCGTAGGTTCGTCTGCAAGTATCAGGGGCGGTCTTGCCGCCAAAGCCCGTGCAATTGAAGCTCTTTGCTGCTGTCCTCCCGATAATTCCGAGGGCTTGTGAAACCTTCTTTCATAAAGTCCGACACGTTCAAGAGCAATTCTTGACATTTCCTTTCGTTTTGACATGGGTATTCCCGCATAAATCAGCGGAAGTTCAACATTTTCTTCAACATTAAGCTTTGGAAGCAGGTTGTACTGCTGAAAAATAAAACCTATTTTCTTATTCCGAATAGCTGCCTGTTCATCATCTTTAAGCTGGCTCGCCTCATTTCCGTCAATGTAATACTCGCCCGAAGTTGGCGTATCAAGACAACCAATCATGTTCATAAGCGTCGACTTGCCCGAACCGGAAGGTCCGATGATTGCAACGAATTCATGCGGCTTTATCTTTAAATCAACACCGTCAAGGGCACGGACCTCATTTTCACCCATTTTATATATCTTGTACATATTCCTTATGTCAATCATGTATTCCGAATCAGAAAAAACTGTTCTCATAATCATTATCTCCTCTATCGGGCGCCGCCGGGCATCCTGTTTCCTGACATACCTCCGGCAGGCATTCTGCTTCCCGACATACCTCCACCGGGCATTCCCCCTGACATACCGGGACCTCGCATCATACCCTGCATCATTCTTGCAAAGTCATCCCCCGTCGATGCTGTGGAGGGAATATATACAATTGTTTCGCCCTCGGACAAGCCTGATTTCACTTCAATATATTCTCCGTCAGAAACCCCGATTTCCACCTCACGCATTTCGCAGCCTTCGGGCATACCTCCAAAGCCACCGGGAACCATTCCGCCTTGGTTAGCTGGCATACCTCCAAATCCGGGTGCTCCGCTGGGCATTGACGGCATACCTCCACCACTTTTCTGTCCGCCCGAACCATTTGCGCCTTTTGCCATTGGCGGCATTTCACCACCAACAGGCTTGGGAGTTTTTTCTGAAGCATCTGTTGCGGGTTTTTCACCCTGTGCAGACTTTACCATAACCATTGCGCTTGTTCCCCGTACTCTGTTCAGGGCGTCTTCAGGGATAACAATAACATTGTGAGCTTCATTAATCACAATATTTGCATTGACGTTCATTCCGGGCTTCAGATTTCCGGGTTCATTTATCGTCAGTTCAACCTCAAAGGTTGTAACACCGTTTCCTGTTGAAACGCCTTCTGTTGCAACAGAGGTAACTTCGGCTTCAAAAATTTCATCGGGCAGAGCATCCGCATCAACAATTGCAGACTGGCCTTCATGAACCTCCGATATGTCAAGTTCGTCCACAGTAATGGTAAATTTCATTTTACTCATATCAGCAACAACCATCATAACAGTCTGTCCGCTTGAATTGCTTATGTTATCACCAACCTTGCTGTTTTTGGTGATAATTGTACCTGAAATGGGAGCGGTTATGTTATAGTCGTCAAGAGCCTTTTCGGTTGATTTTTTGCTTAATTTGCTGTCCGCAAGTGAAATCTTACTGTCAGAAAGACTAATTTCACTTTCTTCGTGGTTCATTTTTGCTTCATTCAACGAGAGCTGTCTTTCTTTCAAGGTTCTTTCACAGTCTGTTCGGGATGCAATCAAATCATCATTTGTCATTCTTGCAATAAGCTGTCCTTTTTGAACGTAGTCACCGTTTTTAACCAGAACCTCAGACACCGTTCCGCTTGTTTCAGCTCTGACAGAGGTTGTCTCCCCGTCTTTAACCGCACCCGAAGCGGCAGAGGTTACGTTTCCGCTACCTGTATGAACAACAGCCGCAAAGGTTGACTGACTGTCAATTGATTTTGGGTTGTTGAGTTGAATTTCAATTTTCTTCTGAGCACTGCTACCGCTTCCGCTTTCAAGCTGAGAATCATATTTATGGGTAACAACACCCGGAATTGATTCCATATGTAACGCACTTGTGAGGGTAACTGTGTCGCCAACGGATATTTTTGAAAAATCATCCGTAAAGAAAGGTATGTCAACCGTTCTGACATCAGTATTAACAACCTTTGCAATCACGGCGGGTGAAACATTGTCATTCTTCTTCAGAGAGAAATCACTGATTCTGCCGCTTGCGGTTGCATAAACATTAAGTTTTTCAATTTCTTTGTTAACATCATCAAGAGCCTTTTGGGCTTTCTCAACATTATTCTGGGCAACAATAATATTATTCTCAGCCTTGGTTATATTGTTATCAGCCTTTTCGATATTATGCTGTGATTTTGAAATATTGTTATCAGCTTTTTCGATGTTGAGCTGTGCATCCTCATCATCAATCTGATACAACGTTTCCCCTTCTTCAACAAAATCACCTTCCTCAAAAGGCGAAGCAATAATTTCACCCATTACTCTTGAGGTGATTTCATAACGTTCAAAAGGTTCAATCACGCCGCTTTGTTCAATGGTATCAGTAACGCTGCCCTTTTCGACTATGTATTCTGTGTATGCTGTTGTGACTTCAACTTCCTCTTTTTTGATAAAAAGAAAATAAACAGCCAGCAAAGCAATAATAAGAATAACCGAAAGAATTATAATACGTTTTACCGAAAAAAATCTTCGTAATTTTGCAAACTTTCCCGTTTTCTCTGATGTGAACTCAAGAACATCTTCATGAGTTCCTGCTGTATCAGGCTTCATTATTTCGCTCATGTTTATAAACCTCCATTTTAACATTCAACAATATGAATATTAAAACTAAAATATGAACATTATATGAATAATAAATAAAAATTTATTTAATTCTGTATTTTTATTCAAAATCAAATCTTAAATTTTAAAAATAAAAACTTAAATACAAAAAACTTTTTTCTCATAATGATGGTATATATTACCAAGAAAAAGAAAATATAATGGTTATATTTAACAAAATATATATTTTGTATTGCAAAAAATGACATTTTATTATAAAATATATAGTGCGTTTTTGTGAAATATTTTTTTCTTGCAAATAATGCAGGATTTTTTCAGGAGGTATATAAAAATGAGCGAAATCAAAAAAATTGCAGTAATGACAGGCGGCGGTGACTGTCCGGGACTTAATCCTGTTATCAGAGCTGTTACAAAAACAGCAATTATGAAATACGGTCTTGAAGTTGTTGGTATAAAGCATGGTTACCGTGGTCTTTATCTCGGCGGCGATGAATTTATCAAACTTGACATTAACACCGTTGAAGAAATCATTTCAAAGGGTGGTACAATTCTTTACAGTTCAAACAAGGACAATCTGTTTGATTATACTTACGAAGATGAGAACGGAAATGTTCAGCATGGTGATGTTTCGGATGTTGGTGTTGAAAACCTCAAAAAAGCAGGAATTGATGCACTGGTTGTTATCGGTGGTGACGGAACACTCACAAGCGGACGTGACTTTTCACGCAAAGGTGTTAAGGTTATCGGCGTGCCCAAGACAATCGACAATGACCTTGCTGCAACAGACACAACATTTGGTTTTGACACAGCGGTTGCAACAGCTGTTGAAGCTATCGACCGTCTCAAAACAACAGCAGAATCTCACAGCAGAATCATAGTTGTTGAAGCTATGGGCAGATATGCAGGTTTCCTTGCTCTTTCGATGGGTATCGGCGGCGCTGCTGATGCAATTTTGATTCCCGAAATCGAATATGATATAAACAAGGTTGCAGAAAAGATTAAAGAAAACCAGAAGAACGGCAAGAATTATGCAATTGTTGTTGTTGCTGAAGGTGCAAAACCAAAGGACGGCGAAATTGTTATTTCAAAGGTTCGTGAAGACAGCCCCGACCCCATTCGTCTCGGCGGTATTGCAAATGTTGTTGCAGACCAGCTTGAAGAACTTGTTGGAAACGAAGCAAGAGCAACAATTCTCGGTCATGTTCAGCGTGGCGGAACACCCACAGCAAACGACAGAATTCTTTCCACACGCTATGGTTCATACGCAGTTGAACTTCTTATGGAAGGTAAGTTCGGCAACATGGTTATTCTAAATGGAAATGCTATGGGTTATGAATCTCTCGAAAATGTTATTGGTTCAAATAAAGCAGTTGACCCCAATGGCGAATTGGTTAAGATTGCTGAAGCAACAGGCGTTTCTTTCGGAAGATAAAGCAAACAAACAGCCGACCTTTTAAATCCTGGTCGGCTGTTTTATTATCATTTATATATAAGCAGAAAGGGAAACAAAGACTATATTACTTTTTGTTTCAAAACAAAGTATGGATTCAAAAAAAATTGTGGGCGGTGTTTATTCTGATATTTCCGATCAGGTCACACAAATCTGCGCAACCTGCAAATGGGCAAAACCCATTCATACCATGGAAGATGTTATCTGTTCAAAAAAAGGTATTGTAAAAGCAGATTTTTGCTGTAAATTATACGATTATAACCGTCTGTTAAAAAGACCAAACAAAAAACGCCGTGCAAAAACCGAGTTTACGGCAGAAGATTTCAGTATTGACTAAACCGCCTTCTTGTTCTGACGCAAGACGGCGGTTTTCTTCACTCTATACAATATTTTTCTTTTGTTGATTTCGATATTTTTCTCTTGTCGCAATTCCACCTCTTATGTGACGTTCCTGCTTGTTTTCCA
>JAZRMZ010000043.1:0-16263 GCA_045647905.1 Clostridia bacterium | reverse complement strand
TCGCTTTTGTACCGTTTTTTGTTGTTGTTCTCAAAAAAAGCGGTGCGGAACGGCTTGGTAAATCGGTGCGCAGATGGATTTTGTTCGGGTTTTTGTTTAACTTTTTTGTGTATTATTGGTTTTGTTGGATTTATCCGCTGGACTTCATCGGTTTTTCTGATGGAATGTCTGCTGCTATTGTTCTTTTTGGTTGGGTTGCAACAAGCCTTATTCAAGGCTTGCTTTATATTATTCCGGGTGTTGCGTGTTATGCCGTTGCACGAAGATATAATAAACCGCTCCTGACTGTATTTGTTGCCGTTGCGGGAATTTTGGCGGCTTTGGAGCTTTCGGGCTTTGGAGAGCTTGCTTTTCCGTGGATCAGAATATCCCTTGGGCAGTATCGTGCGCCCCTTTTGATTCAGTCTGCTTCGATTTGGGGAATTGAGGGAGTGGATTTTTTGATTCTTTCGGTTAATGCCCTTCTTGCGTTGGGGTGCGTTGCCTTGCGCAAAAACGAGAGTCGCTGTGTGTGGGCGGCTGTTGGATTGTTTGTTGGAAATCTTGGTTTTGGGTGGTGCGTGATGCTTCCTGAAGCTCAGGGTGAACAGGTTCAGGTTGTGGCTGTTCAGGGAAACATTCTTGTGGACCAAAAGTGGGAAGGAAAGTCGGCAACGGCGGCGTGCTATGAAATATATTCCCGGATGACAGAGGAGAACGTGAAAAAAGATACAAAATTTGTTGTCTGGCCCGAAACCGCAGTCCCCGTGAATCTTGCAAAATCAAAGAGCTGGCAGAACCGGTTCAAAGAATTGTCGCAGGAGATTGGTGTTCCCATTTATATGGGTATAAACTGGCGTCCCGATGAAAACCTGTATAACAGTGCTGTGTTGATTGACGGTAACGGTCTTTCAACAATATACCATAAAAGGGAGCTTGTGCCTTTTGGTGAAAGGTTGCCCTTTGGGAGCTTTTGGGGGCAAATAGGTCATATACTCAGTGAATCGGATATGGCATTTGATTATAAGGCGGGCACACAGCCCCAAATCATAAAGACAAAATACGGAGACATTGGCAACGTTATATGCTTTGAATCAATTTTTCCCAAATATGCACGGGAAGATGTGAAAAACGGGGCAGATGTGTTTTTTGTTATAACCAACGATGCATGGCTTGAGGATTCGCCTGCGGCATCACATCATCTGGCGCACAGCGTTTTTCGGAGTGTGGAAAACCGAAAGGAAACTGTGCGTTGTGCAAATGTCGGGATTTCGGCTTTTATAGACAGTCGGGGGAGAATAAAGGGCGAATTAAGGCTTTTTGAACCGGGTGCGTTGTCGGGAACTTTTGCGGCCATTGACGGAAAGACAATATATAACTGTATCGGATATTTATTTGTTCCGATTTTGATTCTGATTTGTATAGGGATATGTGGAATTTTTGAAATTCGCAGATTTTTGGTGCACAATGAAAGGATGCGGAAAGGGAGTGAATAGAACTGTCATTCCCAAGGAAGCGATAAAAGAGAATTGCAGACGGCGAGGGTCCTGTTTGATGAAATGGTTGATAATACAAAGGGATATTTGAAAGAATATTTTTAAAAAGCAAAAGGAGCTTCAAACCTGAGTTCAGGGGTGAAGCTCCTTTTTTTGCTGATAAACTATTGATATTTCAGAGGTTTTGGGTTATAATATTTGTAAAAAATATTTTTTGTTATAATCATCAAAAGGAAGAATTATTTATGCTTATAGATTTTCATACACACGCATTTCCTGAAAAAATTGCAGAACGTGCAATGCTGAATTTGAGCTTTGTATCGGGAGGACTTATTCCTCAACACGACGGTACGGTTGAAGGACTCAGAACGGAGATGACAAATGACGGAGTTGATATTTCGGTTGTTTTGGGAATTGCAACAAACCCTGCTCAGCAGACAAACGTAAATAATTTTGCGGCAGAAATAGATGCAGATGATAGGTTTGTTGCCTTTGGCTCGGTTCATCCCGAAGCCCCCGATGCACTTGAGGAGCTTGAACGTATCAAGGCTTTGGGGCTGAAGGGCGTTAAGCTGCATCCGGAATATCAGAATTTTTTTGTTGATGAGGAAAGAATGAAGCCTATATACAAAAAGATTTCGGAACTTGGATTGATAACGGTTTTTCACGCAGGGTATGATTATGGATATAACGACCCTTTTCGGTGTATGCCTGATGCGTTGGAACGTGCATTGAAATGGTTTGATTCGCCGGTTGTTGCGGCGCATTGGGGCGGTGCAGGCTGTGGAAAAGAGGTAATGAAGCATCTGTGCGGAAAGGATGTGTGGTTTGATACTTCTTTTGGGTATGGGAATATGCCAAAGAGCTTTGCTCAGGAAATTATGGACAAGCACACTCCCGACCGATTCCTTTTTGGGTCGGATATGCCGTGGCACAGACCGGATTGGGAAAAAAGGCTTATTGAAACCCTTGATATATCAAGAGCGGATAAGGAAAAGATATATTTCAAAAATGCGGTGAAGCTACTGGGGATTTAACAGGGTTTTAAAAACGGAAAAAAAGGACAGTTTCTTGTGTTGAAATTGTCCTTTTTTCTGTGAACATATCACGGTGATTCACATAATATAAAGTATAATATTCTATATTATGTCGGAGGAAAATCGGATGAGGAGCTTCACAAAATTAAAAAATATATTATTTGTCGGGGGAGACCGCAGACAAATTCGTGCCATAAATGAAACAGCAAAGAACGGAAATACGGTTTCGATTCTTGGTTTTGATACTGATATTGACGGTGGATTTGAGGAGAATGTACAGATTCTTGGTGACTTGTCGGAGATTGAGGCGTTGTATGATGCAGTTGTTCTGCCGCTTCCCTATACCATGGACGGAAGAACAATCAATGCTCCGTTCAGCAGACGTGAAATAGTGGTTAATGAAGTTTTTGACGGAATTTCAAAAAAGAATAAAATTATTGCAGGAAGATGTGACAATAAAATAAAAACAATGGCTGAAAGCCATCGGATTATGCTGATTGACTATATGTGTCGTGAGGAGCTTGCCATGATGAATGCAATTCCCACGGCTGAAGGCGCAATTCAGATTGCCATGGAGGAAACGCCATTCACCATTCATGGGTCAAAATGTCTGGTAATCGGAAACGGAAGAATCGGGAAGGTTCTTTCAAAAATGCTCCACGGAATCGGTGCAAGGGTGACTGTTGCCGCACGGAAAAAGGTTGATTTGGCATATGGATTTGCCATGGGGCTGGAAACAACCGCCATTGATTGCCTTGATGACAAAATCGGTGAATATGACATTGTTTTCAATACCGCTCCAAGCCTGATTGTAGATTATTCATTGCTCTCAAAAATGAAAAAAGATGTTTTGATCATTGACCTTGCTTCAAAGCCCGGCGGTGTTGATTTTGATGAAGCACGGCGCAAGGGGATAAAGGTTGTCTGGGCACTTTCCCTTCCCGGAAAGGTTGCACCGGATACGGCAGGCGAAATCATATGCAGCACCATAGCCAATATTCTTGATGAAACGGAGGGGATTGAATGAAGCTGGAGGGAAAAACAATCGGCTTTGCCATTACCGGCTCATTTTGCACCTTTGCAAAGATATTTCCGCAGGTTGAAGCTCTTGCAGACCAAGGTGCAGATATAGTTCCTATTATGTCGGAAATAAGTTTTTCAACAGATACAAGATTCGGAAGGGCAGAAGACCATATCAAACGGTTTGAAGCCATTACGGGGAAAAAGGTTATAGCAACGGTTTGTGATGCAGAACCAATCGGACCAAAGAAAATGCTTGATGCATTGGTTGTTGCACCGTGTACGGGAAATTCCCTGGCAAAAATCGCAACGGGTATTGCAGATTCGTCGGTTACAATGGCTGTGAAATCTCATTTGCGAAACAGGCGTCCTGTGATTATTGCACTTTCAACAAATGACGGACTTGGAAACAATGCAAAAAACATTGGCTATCTTTTTAATATGAAAAGCATTTATATTGTGCCTTTTGAACAGGATGATTGCTTTATAAAGGAAAATTCACTGATTTCGGATATGTCACAAATTATACCCGCAATCGAAAGTGCCTTGGAGGGCAAGCAGCTTCAGCCTATGCTGAAAATTCAGGATTAAATATACTTGTTTTGTATGAGCGGCAACCGTAAGGGAGCCGCCCTTTTTGCGCATAATTGATAGTTTTTTCTATTGACTTTTGCCACAAAAAAGGATATAATTGGGTTAGTTGCAACAAACCGATAAATCAAAGGCGGAAAAAACGTATGAAAAAGTATAACATAACGGGAATGAGCTGTGCGGCTTGCAGTGCCAGGGTTGAAAAGGCGGTTTTGGCGGTTGACGGTGTTGAAAGCTGTTCGGTGAATCTTCTGACAAATTCAATGAGCGTTGAAGGGACAGCAAGTGAACAGGCTGTTGTTGAGGCGGTCATCGGTGCAGGCTACGGTGTTGAACGGGAAAAAGAAAACAAAAAAACGGAAAAGACTGATAAAAGGGAAATGCAGAGCATGAAAACAAGGTTATTTTCGTCCCTAGTTTTTCTTGCTATATTGATGTATGTTTCCATGGGGCATATTATGTGGGGATTTCCTCTTCACCAAGGGCTTGCGCAAAACCCCATGGCGTTGGGACTTGTTCAGCTTTTGCTGACGGCGGTTGTTATGGTTATAAATCAGAAATTTTTTGTCAACGGCTTCAAAGGTCTGAAAAAGAAAAGTCCCAATATGGACACGCTGGTGGCTTTGGGTTCGGGTGCGGCGTTTGTGTACAGCACATATGTCCTTTTTGCCATGAGCGGAGAAGTGGTTTTGGGGAATATGAATGGTGCCATGCATCATCTTCACGATTTATATTTTGAGTCTGCTGCAATGATTTTGACTCTTATTACGGTTGGCAAGCTGCTGGAGGCTCGTTCAAAAGGGAAAACAACCGATGCCCTCAGGGGGCTTATGGAGTTGTCACCCAAAACTGCTGTGGTGATTCGTGACGGACGGGAGCATATAATCCCTGCGGAGCAGATTGCTGTGGATGACTTGTTTGTTGTCCGTCCCGGTGAGAGTATTCCAACGGACGGGGTTATTGTTGAGGGAAGTACGGCGATTGATGAATCGGCGCTGACGGGCGAAAGTATTCCTGTTGATAAAGGCGTGGGTGATTCGGTGACGGGTGCAACGGTCAACAGATTCGGGTATATCCGATGCCGGGCAACGGCTGTGGCTGAAGACACAATGCTCTCAAAGATAATAAAGACCGTAAGTGAAGCGGCGGCATCGAAGGCTCCCATTGCAAAGGCGGCAGACAAGGTTTCGGGCATTTTTGTTCCGGTTGTTATGACAATCTCGGTGATAACTGCGGTGATATGGCTGATTCTGGGCGAAACTGCGGGATTTGCCCTTGCCAGAGGTATTTCTGTTCTGGTCATAAGCTGTCCCTGTGCTCTTGGCCTTGCCACTCCTGTTGCTATTATGGTTGGAAGCGGAGTTGGCGCAAAAAGAGGCATTTTGTTCAAAAGGGCGGCCGCTCTTGAGGAAACGGGACGAGTGAAAATTGTTGCACTGGACAAGACGGGTACGGTAACCAAGGGCGAGCCAGAGGTTACGGATATTGTTCCCTTTGGAGTTTCCGAAGAACAATTGATGAAATTTGCCCTTTCAGCAGAGCTGAAAAGCGAGCATCCATTGGCGCGGGCTATTGTTAAAAAGGCTGAGGAGATGTCTGTACCCTTTGAAAATGCAGAGGAGTTTGAAGTGCTTCCGGGAAACGGAATCAAGGCTGTTGTGGAGGGCAAAAGGGTTGTTGCAGGAAGTCTGAAGTTTATAAAAGAATTTACCAAAGTTGAGGAGCCGGAAGAAAAGCAAATCGGAGCTTTTGCGGAGCAAGGGAAAACGCCCATATGCTTTTGTGCAGAGGGAAGGCTTATTGGCGTGATTGCGGTTGCTGATAAGATGAAAGAGGACAGCCGCGAGGCGGTTGAAGAATTGAAGGGGCTTGGTGTCAGAGTTGTTATGATTACCGGCGATAACCAAAAGACTGCAAATGCCATAGCAAAACAGGTTGGTATTGCTACTGTGGTTGCAGAGGTTCTTCCTGACGGAAAGAACAACGAAATCAGGAAGCTGATGAAAGAGGGCAAGGTTGCCATGGTTGGTGACGGCATTAATGATGCGCCGGCGCTTATGGCGGCAGATACAGGCATTGCAATCGGTGCAGGAGCGGATATTGCCATTGATGCGGCAGATGTGGTTCTGATGAAAAACAGTCTTATGGATGTTGTGGCATCAATCAGGCTGAGCCGTGCAACACTCAGGAACATACATCAGAATCTTTTCTGGGCATTTGTTTATAATGTTATCGGAATTCCGTTGGCGGCAGGCTTGCTGATACCCTTCGGGATAACCCTGAACCCTATGCTGGGAGCGGCGGCAATGAGCCTTTCCAGCTTTTGCGTGGTTACAAATGCACTGAGACTTAATGCGGTTAAATTATATAAATCCCAAAAGACAAAAGGAGAAAAAACAATGAAAAAGACCATGAAAATTGAAGGAATGATGTGTCCTCATTGCGAGGCGAATGTAAAGAGTACCCTTGAGGCCATTGAGGGGGTTGTGACAGCAGAGGTCAGTCACAGTTCGGGAAGCGCAATTGTTGAGCTTTCGGAAAAGGTGGAATCGGACGTGCTGAAAAAGGCTGTTGAGGAAAAGGGCTACAATGTGATTTTGATTGAATAAAGAAGAATGCTGTCGGAAATTTTTGCGACAGCATTTTTTTCTGATTAAATATTTTTCAAACCCTTGACACAAGGCGGAATTTGCTTTATACTAAACTATAATGGTTTATTGTGTAAATTGGGGTGGTGTAGCCTTTGAAAACACAATAATTTTGCTGAAAAAGTTGATTTACAAAAGAAAAGACTTTTGTTTAAATAAGAATTTGGAAAGGGATGGACATTTTGGCAAAGGAAAAGAAATTGGTAGAAGAAATAACCTCTATGAGTGAGGATTTTGCACAATGGTATACAGACATTGTGAAAAAAGCAAAATTGGTTGATTATTCGGGCATTCGCGGGTGTATGGTGATTCAGCCTTACGGCTATGCAATCTGGGAGAATATTCAGAAAGAGCTTGACAGACGTTTTAAGGAAACAGGACATGAAAATGTGTATATGCCAATGTTCATTCCCGAAAGCCTGCTCCAGAAGGAAAAAGACCATGTTGAAGGTTTTGCACCCGAAGTTGCGTGGGTGACACACGGCGGGACTGAAAAGCTGGAAGAAAGACTTTGTGTGCGACCCACATCTGAAACACTTTTCTGTGATCATTATGCAAACATAATTCATTCATACAGAGATCTCCCCAAACTCTACAATCAATGGTGTAATGTTGTGAGATGGGAAAAAACAACACGACCCTTCCTGAGAACAATGGAATTTTTGTGGCAGGAAGGTCACACAGCTCATGCAACAGCCGAAGAAGCCGAAGCAGAAACATTGCGTATGCTCAATGTTTATGCTGATTTCTGCGAGCAGGAGCTTGCAATTCCTGTTGTTAAGGGAAGGAAGACCGATAAGGAAAAATTTGCAGGCGCTGAAGCAACATACACAATCGAAAGTCTGATGCATGACGGAAAAGCATTGCAGTCGGGTACAAGCCACTATTTTGGCGACGGATTTGCAAAGGCATTCGGAATTCAGTATACGGGTGAGGATAATGAACTTCATTATGTTCATCAGACTTCATGGGGTATGACCACTCGCCTTATCGGTGCAATTATTATGGTACACGGCGACGATGCAGGTCTCAAGCTCCCACCAAGAGTTGCTCCCGTTCAGGCGGTTATTATACCCATTGCACAGCACAAGGAGGGTGTTCTTGAAAGAGCTGAAGAATTGAGAGCACAGCTTGCGTCAAAGTTCAGAGTTAAACTTGACGGCAGCGACAAGTCTCCCGGCTGGAAGTTCAGCGAGTATGAAATGAAGGGTGTTCCGCTGAGAATTGAAATCGGACCCAAGGATATTGAAAACAATCAGGCTGTTCTTGTGAGCAGAACAACAAGAGAAAAGTTCTTTGTTTCACTTGACAATATTGAAGAAGAAGTGGCAATGCATCTTGAAAAAATCCAGAAGGAGATGCTTGATGCGGCACTTCAAAACAGAGAAGAAAAGACATCTGTTGCTGTTTCTTATGATGAATTTAAGGACATTGTTGAAAACAAGGGCGGCTTTGTTAAGGCGATGTGGTGTGGCGATGTTGCCTGTGAAGAACAGATTAAGGCTGATACTGCCGCAACTTCACGCTGTATGCCCTTTGAGCAGGAAGAGCTTGCTTCAACCTGTGTGTGCTGCGGCAAGCCTGCAAAGAAAATGGTATACTGGGGAAAGGCATATTAAAATAAAAAACAACCAAGGGAGGAAAGTACGGTGTTTGATAGCTTTTATCAATCATTGATTAAACAGATATATTTGGTTAATTTCACGGATATTCTTGATATTCTGATTATAACGTTTTTTGTTTACAGGTTCCTGAAGTTTATTCGTGATACCCGTACACAGCAGTTAATCAAAGGTGTAATTGTGATTGTTGTTGTAACTCAGGTCAGTCAGCTGATACGGTTACATACGTTGCATTATCTGCTGAGCAGTGCCATGCAGCTTGGACTTGTTGCGGTTATTGTTGTGTTTCAGCCGGAAATGCGACGAGCTCTGGAACATCTTGGGGGGACATCCCTTGGGCGATGGTTCAGCTTTGAAGACACTCCTGATGATGCCGAAACCATGCGTGTTGTTTCGGAAATAAAGACTGCATGTGCAGGTATGTCAAAAAGCAGAATAGGTGCTTTGATTGTTATGGAAAGGGAAACAAAAATCGGAGATATTGTGGGCACGGGAATAACCGTTAATGCGGATGTTTCGGCGGCGTTGCTTGTTAATATTTTCATTCCCAAAACTCCCCTTCATGACGGAGCGGTTATAATCCGTGAAAACAAAATAGAAGCGGCAAGCTGTTTTCTTCCACTTTCGCAGAATCCCAATGTCAGCAAGGAGCTTGGAACAAGACACCGTGCAGGACTGGGAATGTCTGAGGATTCCGATGCGGTTGTTATTATTGTTTCAGAGGAAACCGGAAACATTTCAATTGCGTCAAAGGGCGAGCTTGTGATGCGTCTGACTCCGGATGACCTTGAAAAGAGGCTTTTGGACTTGCTTGAAGTTAAAAAGCCCAACGGTAATTTTAAAAACAAAATATTTTCAAGGAAGGAGAAGAACAAGTAGTGAAAAAGTTTTTTCTGAAAGATTCGGTGCTTAAAATTGTATCTTTTGTTCTTGCCATACTTTTGTGGTTTTATGTGATTATTGTTGTTGACCCTTCCGTGAATATTTCGGTTGAAGACATACCAATCAGATTTTCAAACAGATCAATGCTTGAAGAACGTGATTTGACGGTTGTTGGTGTGGATGCAGAGTTTCTTGAACTTGAAATCAAGGGAAGCCGAAAGAAAATTGCAAACATTGACAATGAAAATGTATATGCAACCGTTGACCTTTCAAACATAACCGAAAAGGGACAGTTTTCTTTGCCCGTCAGCGTTTCGATTCCTTATGAATATGAGGAAATTACCGACAAGTGGCCTTATAACGTCAATATTGTGATTGATGAAGTGGTGACCATTGAAAAGGAAATTTCTTTGCGGACAGAAGGTAAGGTTGAGGAGGGATATACTCCCGGCAAAGCCAAGCTCCTTTATGACAGAGTGGAGCTTACGGGCGCATCCTCTGTGGTTGAAAGCATAGCTGAGGTGGAAGTGACTCTGGATTATAATGACAGTTCGGACGAAATAAATGTTAATGAACCTTTGTATTTCAAGGACACAAAGGGGAACATCGTTTCACTTGACAACTCCCTTTATAATGATGTGAAAATGAGCTTCAAATCCGTGCCCATTAACTGTCCTGTGCTGAAAGTCAAGACAGTTCCGGTGAGGATGGATTTTGCAGACGATGAGAAACAGTACAGAGCTTCGGTTACGCCTGTTAATGTGACATTTTTTGCGGATGCAAAAATAGCGGAAGAAATTGAGGAAATTGCAACAGAACCCATTGTGGTTGACCAAAATTCTGAAAAGCAGGAGCTGGACGTGCATCTTATTGTTCCCGAAGGGGTTGAAATGAGCGACGGTAATGTTGTGAAGGTACACGTGGAAAGAAGATATTAAGAAATTGGAGGAGGACTTCTTTGAAAAAGATTGTTGTCAACGGTTTGAAGTTACCCATACTGCACACCGAAGAAGATGTTTTTGAAAAAGCTGATAAGTTTTTGAAAAGATATTCTCTGAAAGCAGAAAACAAGGTAATTTACAAAAAATCGTTGGATGCAAGACGGAAGAATGATATACATTTTGAATATTCGGTTGTTGCGGAAATGAATTCGTCAAAGGAAGTTCCACAGAACTCTCAAATCAGACTGATGGATAACATCAGTCTGATTAATTTTGATGACTTAAAAACAAAGGGAAGCGCCGAAAAAAAGATTGTTGTTGTGGGTAGCGGTCCGTGCGGTTTGTTTGCGGCTTATGTTTTGTGTAAATGTGGTGCCGAGGTAACTGTTATTGAACGTGGAAGTGATGTGGACAAGCGAAGTGCCGCAGTTGAAAATTTCTGGAATAACGGAAAGTTTGACCCCGAAACAAACATTCAGTTTGGAGAAGGCGGTGCAGGGACTTTTTCGGACGGAAAGCTGAATACCCGTATCGGAGACCCTTTGCAACGGTTTGTTCTTGAAACCTTTGTGAAGTTTGGTGCGCCAAAGGAGATTCTGTATCAGGCAAAACCTCACATCGGCACAGATTTCCTGAAAATATGTGTCAAGAATTTGCGTAAAGAAATTGAAGCCCTGGGCGGAAAGGTTCTTTTTGATTCATGCCTTACGGATTTCAGGGTGAAAAATGACAGGATTGCCGAAATTGAAATCAATCATTCATCAATTCTGGAATGTGATGCTCTGGTGCTTGCAATCGGGCACAGCAGCCGTGATACTTATGAAATGCTGCACCGTCACGGTGTTGCAATGGAACAAAAACCATTTGCCGCCGGTGTCAGAATTGAGCACAGGAGAGAATTTATAAACCGTATGCAATACGGAAATTGCCCGCAGATTGAACTTCTTCCCACGGCGGATTACCGTCTTGCATATAACGGCGAAAGCCGAAGCTGTTACAGCTTTTGTATGTGCCCCGGCGGTGTTGTTGTTGACGCATCATCGGAGGAAGGACATCTTGTGGTGAACGGAATGAGTTATCACAGCCGTATGGCGGATAATTCAAACAGTGCCCTTGTTGTTACGGTCAGACCTGAGGATTTTTGTGACGAGAGTCCTTTGGCAGGCATGGAATTTCAACGTAAATATGAAGCCCTTGCCTATGGACTTGGAGGAGGAAAAGGCCCTGTGCAGTTGGCAAAGGACTTTGTGCTGGACAAAACATCTTCGGGTTTTGACGGCGTTGTGCCGTCATTCACGGGGAAGACTGTTTTTGCTGATTTGCGTGAATGTTTGCCCAAGTTTATTGCGGATACCTTGAAAGACGGATTGATGGATTTTGACAGAAAAATAAAAGGTTTTTCGGGCGAGGGTGCGGTGCTTACGGGCGTGGAAATGAGAACCTCTGCACCTTTGCGGATAAAAAGAGATTCGGAATATGAGAGCATAAGTCACAAGGGGCTTTATCCTGCAGGTGAGGGTGCAGGATATGCAGGCGGAATAATGAGTGCGGCAATTGACGGAATCAAGGTTGCGGTTCGACTGTTGAAATATGAATAAAAATGACATGTTTTGTTAGTAATGTCCGAAAAGATGATTGACAACGGCGATAAATAAGAATATAATGCAGGTAAATACAGCTTGGTTGCAGAAGCCGGAGGTTTAGTCTATGAATAAAATGAAGTATTTTCTCAGAACAATTTTCGGAACTGTTGTCAGCACCGTAATTGCCGGGTCGGTTTTGCAGACCTTTATGCTTGAAAAAAATATTTCTGAGGATTCTGTTGGACTGTATTTTTCAATAATGCAGGCTGTTCAGATTCTGACCATGCTGTTGTTTTCAAAGCAAGCTGACAGAATGAAGAATATTATCGGGGCATCGGGTGTGGTTTATCTGCTGTTTGTACCGTTTATTCTGGTTCTGACGGGACTTTGCTTTTTTGATTTCGGCGGAATTCTTTTGCTGATAATGGTTTTTGGGCTTGTGGCGAATTTTTCATTTGGTTTGTCCAATGTTTTGACGTACAAGATACCTTATCATATTATGGATATGAAGTATTACGGTTCGTGGACAGGATTTGCAGGGGTTCTTTCGGGTGTCGTGACTCTGTTGTTTTCAGTTTTGCTGACCTTCCTGCAGAAGAAATTTGAGTACATAACCACCATGAGGTATATTTATATAGCAACCCTTGTTGCAGCGTGTATGGCAGCGGCGGTTACCTTTTCTTTCAAAAAGGTTGAAAATAATATAAAAATCTCACGAGACAATGAAAAAATTTCTTTGTTGAGGTACAAACGGTTTATGTGGCTGATTGCGCCAAATCTGATGCGGGGTTTTTGCTCCGGTATGTTTTCAATGACGGTTACCATTGGTTATTTTTCAGGATTGCTTGACAATTTTTCATCGAGTGTGTTGTTGGTTGTGGCTCAGATTGCGGTGATTGTCGGCTGTGTTCTGTTTACGTGTTTAGCAGGAAAAGAAAAAATAATGATTTTGATTTGCAGTATTGCGATGCTATTTTTGTTGCCGGGTATGGTAATGAAGGATACCACGATATTTCTTGTGCTGTACGGCATTTCGATGGTTTTTCTGACAATAAACGATAACGCTGTTCCGGTGGCTGTTGTCAGACTGATTGATTATGAGGTGGCGGGGCAATATAACGGCGGACGTATGCTTCTTCACACCGTGGGAACTTTTTTTGCCAGTCTGCTGTGCGGCACACTTCTTAAAGCAATTGGCCCCACAGCTACCTTTGCGGCGGCAGGAATTTCACAGTTTGTTTCGGGTGTGTGGTATTATTGGTATCTGAAAAAGAATAAAATATAAACTCAAAGAAGAACGTAATTCGTGATGTTAACGGGTTATGTTCTTTCACTTTTAAATATTTTTTATGAAATACAAAAAAACACTTGAAGTTAATCAAAATATAATGTATAATGTACAAGTATGACTATGGAATAATATACGAAAGAGTGATTTTTATATGAAACTTGGAATTGTGGGATTACCAAATGTAGGAAAGAGTACGCTGTTCAACGCCATAACTCAGGCAGGGGCAGAATCTGCAAACTATCCCTTTTGTACAATTGAACCCAATGTGGGTACGGTGGCTGTTCCCGACAGCAGACTTGACAAACTGGCAGAAATGTATGACCCTGACAAGGTGACTCCGGCTGTTATTGAATTTGTTGATATTGCAGGACTTGTTAAAGGGGCAAGCAAAGGCGAAGGTCTTGGAAACAAGTTCCTTTCAAACATTCGTGAAGTTGATGCCATTGTTCATGTTGTGAGAGCATTTGAAGATACCAATATAGTACACGTTGAGGGTAGTGTTGACCCCCTTCGTGATATTGAAACAATAAATCTTGAGCTTATTCTTTCTGACCTTGAAATTATTGCAAGAAGAATTGACCGTCTCAAAAAACAGCTCAAGGGTGGCGACAAAAAGTTCCAGATTGAAGTGGATTTTCTTGAAGGTCTCAGCACAAAGCTGGAAGAAGGTATCAGTGCAAGAGCGCTTGATTACACCGATGAAGAAATGGAATATCTCAAGGAGGTTTCTCTTCTCAGCCTGAAGCCTGTTATTTATGCCGCAAATGTGGCTGAAGACGATTATGCAAAGGCTGATGAAGATAATCCCTTTGTTGCAAAAATCCGTGAATTTGCAGAAAAAGAAAAATCAGAGGTTATGGTTATTTCTGCAAGAATCGAGGAAGAAATTGCCGAGCTTGACAAGGAAGAAAAGCAGATGTTCCTTGAAGAACTTGGTGCAGAAGAATCAGGTCTTGACAAGCTTATCCGTGCAAGCTACAAGCTTTTGGGGCTTATCAGTTATCTGACGGCAGGAAAACCCGAAGTCAGAGCGTGGACAATCACAAAGGGTACAAAGGCGCCTCAGGCGGCAGGAAAGATTCATACTGACTTTGAAAGAGGCTTTATCAGAGCAGAAGTTGTTGCATATAATGATCTTATGGAAAACGGAAGCATGGCGGCGGCAAAGGAAAAGGGTCTTGTGCGAAGCGAAGGTAAGGAATATACTGTTGAAGACGGGGATATAATACTTTTCAGATTCAATGTTTAAGTCTGTTTGAAAATTTGTTATAAGGGTGATGTTATGGAGTACTGGGAAAATGTAAAGAAGACAACTGCGGATGTATCGTATAAGGTTGTGAAGAAAACAGAAGAATTTGTTGAAACATCAAAGATAAAGTATCGTATTTATGATGTGAAAAATCAAATTGAGAAGCTCCATGCACAAATAGGTAAAGAGGTTTATGAAGCCTATGCCTACGGACGGGAAGTTTCCGGTCTTGTTGAAGATAAATGCCGTGAAATTGATGCATTAAATGAAAAATTGGATGATTTGACGGAAATGCTTCAAAAATAACTTGTTTTGAAAGGGGAGTTTCTTTTGGGAACATTTAAGGTTGCCATTGACGGCCCTGCAGGTGCAGGAAAAAGTACCATTGCAAAGGCTGCGGCTCAACAACTGAAGTTTGTTTATATTGATACGGGTGCAATGTACCGTGCAGTGGGTCTTGCGGCTGTCCGTGCAGGAATTAATCCCAATACAGATATAAAAGAGGTGGAAGCTATGCTTCCGCAGATTGAAATTGACATTTCTCACGGCGAAGAGGGGCAGGAAATTTTTTTGAACGGTGAAAATGTTTCAAAGGAAATTCGTATGCCTGAGATTTCGGTTGCGGCATCGGATGTTTCAAAAATTCCGGCAGTTCGTCAAAAACTCCTTGGACTTCAGCGCAGTATTGCTGAAAAGACTGATGTGATTATGGACGGCAGAGACATTGGGACGGTTGTTTTGCCTGATGCGGAGCTGAAGATTTTTCTTACGGCATCTGTTGAAGAACGTGCAATGCGAAGATACAGAGAGCTTTGTGAAAAGGGAATAGAGAGCAGCTTTGATGAAGTGAAGCGTGATATGGAATATCGTGACAAAAACGATTCGGAGCGTGAAGTTGCACCGCTCAAGCCTGCTGAAGACGGCGTTATTGTTGACACAACGGGCAAAACTCTTGAAGAATCTGTTGAGTGGATTTTCAATATTATCCGTGAAAGTAGAGAAAAATGATGAAGGAATTTGTTCTGGCTGTTGTAAGAGGTTTTTACAGGCTGTTGTTTAAAATAGAAATTGAAGGACTTGAGAATATCCCTGGGGATAAGAATTTTCTGGTTGTTCCAAACCATATGAGTAATCTTGACCCGCCATTGATTGCGGCTTTTTTGCCGGTTGATATGGCGTATATGGCAAAGGCAAGTTTGTTCAAGGTTCCGGTTGTTGGAAGTTTGATACGGGCTTTTGGGGCCTTTCCGGTGAAAAAGTCGGGCAATGATATTGCGGCGGTAAAGCTTGCAATCAAAATCCTCAAAGAAGGTAAGTCCCTGACTTTGTTCCCCGAAGGAAAGAGGATAAAAACTCCGGGTATGCTTGGCGAAGGCAAGCAAGGTGCTGCAATGATTGCGGCAAAGTCGGGAGTTGGATTTCTTCCTGTTGGAATCAACACAAGATACCGATTCAGAGGTGTGGTGAAGCTGACTGTGGGTGAATACATAGATTTTTCGGAATATCATGACAAAAGGCTGAATTCTGAAGCACTTCAGCAAATTACAAATGAATTGTTGATGCCGAAAATTGCGGAACTGGCAGGTGCAAAGGTTTATGCAGATAAAAATTGCTGATAAAGCGGGTTTTTGTTTTGGAGTTGACAGGGCTGTTAAAATAGCTTATGATTCGGCAAAGCAAAGCAAAAAAAAGATTTTCACATACGGAATGTTGATTCACAACCGGGATGTTACATCAGAGCTTGAGCGTCTTGGCGTATTGTGTGCCGAAAGTATTGATGAGATATTGCCCGGTTCGGCAGTTATAATCAGGGCACACGGAATTTCAAAGGCCGAATGTGAGCTGCTGCATCAGAAAAATGTTGAAATTATTGATGCAACCTGTCCTTTTGTTAAAAGGATTCACAATATAGAAGTCGGAGGCC
>JAZRMZ010000042.1:0-12723 GCA_045647905.1 Clostridia bacterium | reverse complement strand
TTTTTAAAATGTTGGGGTAAAGATTCTTCGACTTCGCTCAGAATGACTAATAAGCAAGAACCGTTCAGGAACTGCTGTCATGTTGAGCTTGTCGAAACATCTTAGCAGTTGTAATACCCCAACATTTGCAAAAGAACCTTTTTTTGATAAAAGAATATTTTACAGAAGATTCTTCGCCATTGGCTCAGAATGACCCAAAAGCCGTCAAAAGAATACGTTGGTTTTATTCGCTGTTTTCTTCGGTTTTTTTCCGATATTGCAAAGGTGTTATGCCATAGTATGCCTTGAAGGCTTTGAAAAACGAAGTTTCCGACTGATAGCCCACGGTTTTGCCGATTTCGCTCACACTCATGTTTGTGGTGCGGAGCAACCAGCCTGACGAGTTCATTCGGGCGTTGCACAGCTTTTTTCGGAAGTTTGTTCCGTAATAGGTTCTGAGAACACGGTTGAGCTGTCGGGGTGAAAGATTCAGCCTTTTTGCAAGGGCTTCTTCGGTTGCGTTTTCGGCAAGGTTCTGTTCAAAGAAATCGTCAATATAGTCCAGTCGTTTGTCGGAATTTGCGCTGTTTGTTTCCTTTGCGTTTGCGAAACAATCCAGCTTTTTGAAGATGCCCGAAAGCAAAAGAAAATAAACGGAGCTGATACATTGATACCGCAAAAACTCGTTTTCACGGTTCTCGTCAAGGATTTCTCTGCAGAGTGCAAGCTCAAATTCCGAAAGCTGCATTTTTACGGATGTTGAATTGGATTCGTAAAAACTTTTTGCAATGGAATCGGTTTTTATAACAAAGGAGAATATGAAACATTCATAATCGGCCGACCTTTTTTTTGGACAGTGATATTCACCGGGAGCAACCAACAGAGCATCACCAACCGAAAGGTCAAAACTCTTTGTGTCAACGTCAACCGTGCAGCTTCCGCTGAGTGCGATATGAAATTCATATTGGGCGTTGCAGTGGCGCTTTACGTCCCAGTATGTGATTTTGTGGGGAAATTCGGGGCCGATATAAATTCGGCACTGCTGTTCGCCAAAATTCATTTTCAGGGAATGCATGGTTAGTCCTCCTTTAAAAAAATGGGGCTGTTGCGTTAAGTAGAGTTATTGTGCAAATTAACAAAAATGTCATTCTGAGCGAAGTGTGATAGGGTCTTGAACCCTCTCCGTCCCTGAGCGAGAGGCTAAGATTCTTCGACTCCGCTGATGCTCCGCTCAGAATGACAATCACGTTTTTGTACAACTTTGCTTTAACGCAACATCCCTGATTTTATGTTCGATTGATTATTTAAGCAATCTCTTGAAGCCTGTCTGACAAACCTTTCCGTCAAGAGCCTCCAGGAGAGCTTCCTGACCGCCCTTTTTAACGATAGCTGCCATTTTGCCGAATACCACATCTGTTGCTTCGCGGTATTTTACAAGAATTTCATCGTTGTGTGCAAGAGTCGGGTCACAAGCTGTGTTTGCAAGGAAGCCTTCGTCCATCATAAGCACCGTGAACAGAGTCTTGAGTTCAAGGGGATATTCGGTGAATGAGAACTTTGCAAGACAGGGGAAGCCGTCACAGCTAATTCCTAAGCCATGCTTAGCGCCGGTTTCTTTCCAGATATTCTGAATTTTTGTTCCTATATCTTTTACGTGTTCCCAAATTTTTGTTTTTTCCATTTTTTCAAGTGTTGCAAGCGCGGCTGTGGGACCAACGGCCTCGGTCCAGTATGTACTGCTGATGAAGGATTCATGTGCACCTTCCATAGCGGCCTTTGTACCTACAACGGCACCGATGGGGTGACCGTTACCAAGTGCTTTTGCAAATACTGCAATGTCGGGGTTAACGCCAAGAGCTTTGTGACAACCACCAAAGGTATAACGCCAGCCAATTGTGATTTCGTCGAATATCAGCAGCGAACCGTTTTTGTGGAGTGTGTCACGAACGTGTTCCAGAAAGCCTTCTTCGGGAAGCTCTGTTCTCATGGGTTCCATAATTACGCAGGCAAGATCGTCGCCGTGTTCTGCAATGAGCTTGTCAAAGGCTTCTTTGTCGTTTGCAATGAAGGTATAAGCTGTTCCGGCAAGCTGACGGGGAACACCTGAGGGCTTGAGGCCGGGAAGATGAACGCCGTCAAGAGCCTGGTCGTTTGAAAGGTTTGATGCAAGATACCAGTCTGACCAGCCGTGATAACCGCTGATTGCAACAAGGTTTCTGCCTGTTGTTGCTCTTGCAATACGTACGGCAATTGCGCAGGTTTCGCCGCCTGTTCTTGCAAAACGTACCTGTTCTGCCCAGGGATGGATTTCACAGAGACGGTCAGCAAGATAAACCTCTTCGGGAGCGCAGAGTGATGTCATTGAACCGTTCTGAACTCTGTTGACAACTGCTGCTGTTACGTCGGGGTCGGCATATCCAAGCAAGCAGGCTGCAATTCCGTTTGTTGTCATATCGGTGTATGTGTTGCCGTCAAGGTCGGTAATCTGACAGCCCTTGGCACTTACTGCGTAGTTGGGCCATTTGTCGGGGGCAAACATTTCGGGGCGCTTTGAAAGAAGCTGTACGCCGCCGGGCATACGTTCTTTTGCGTGGGTATATAATTCTTGTCCTTTTGGTGTATTCATTTTTTTGACTCCTTTATTTTGGATTTTTATTTTTTTCAGTATATCAAAAAAATGAATAAATTTCTATAACCCATAACGCCCAATATTGCGGCTGAATGTCTTGTGAGGATAGTTTTTGGTCTTTTGCTTATCCCTTGCCACCTGATTTTCTGTATTTGCAAGGCGTGCAGCCGAATGTTTTTTTGAACAGGGTATAAAAATATCTTTCCGAGGGAAAGTTCACATATTCAACAATCTGCGAAACAGTTCTGTTGCTTCGGAGCAGCAGCTCTGCGGCAACGGAAAGCCGTTTTTCAATCAGTATTTCAGAGAGCTTTTTTTTGTAGTTTTTCTGTATTATGCGTGATGCCTGTTTTGTGCTGAGATGCAGGGATGCCGCAAGGCTTTGAAGATTTATGTCCTTTTGAAAATCGTTTATTATGTCGTCAATTTTCACCAGATAGCTTTCGTTTGTTATGTAATTGGAGTTTTTGGCTGTTGCGTGCAGTTTGTAAATATTGCAGAAAATAAGCTTCAAAGCCGAAATTGCCGCCTGGTCTGCAAGCTCGTTGGGAAGCTCAAAGGCGTTGTCAATTTCCCTGCACATATGAAAAAGGGTGGGAGTTGCAGGGATTTCAAAGGGTTCGGTTCCCGAAAAGAACAAATCCATAAACTGCTGAAAATCCGTGGCTTTGGTCTGTGTTCTGTCGTATGAAAACAGAATACGCAGCTGAACTTTTTTTCTGATGCTTCGGTGCCTGCAAAAAGGCGGAATACAAACAAAGCAGTTTTTGTGCTCGGTAACTGCCTCGGCGGTGTGGATAATAATCGGGTCGTCCTCCACGGGAAGAACCTCATACACAACATGATAATGCAGGTTTTTCAGGTCGGTGGGGTCGGATTCGGTATGCCCCACAGGCTTTTCAAAGGTTGCTTCAAAGTTCAGCTTGTCAATTTTGAATTTCAGGTTTTTTGATATTCGTGTGTTGTTCAAGTATATCACCTTCTGTACTTATTTTAGCACAAATTCTGAAAAAATCAATAAAAAACCGAAGAAAAGGGACATTGTTTTTTGTATTTGTTCTTTCAGTGCATTACAATATGAAGTTTTATGATATATAATGAAGGTAAAATCAGAATGGAGGAAAATCGTTATGAATGTTATGGATATGTTTAACCTGACAGGCAAGGTTGCTGTTGTAACCGGCGGAGCAGGTATGTACGGCTACCAGATTGTTGAAGCTCTTGCAGAAGCCGGTGCAACGGTTTGGGTTGCTTCAAGAAACAGAAAGAACAATGAAGAACGTCTTGCGGGATTGGTTGAAAAGGGCTACAAAATCCGTTTTGCGGAGTTTGACCTTGAAGATTATGACAGCATCAAGGCTTTGTGTGACGAGGTTTACAGCAAGGAAAAGAAGGTTGATGTTCTGGTGAACAACGCTGTTCTCAGATGTGCCGTGAAGGACAATGACGGTGCAGAGGCATTTGCACGCAGTATGAGTGCCAACGCAACGGCGCTTTATGTCATCTCAAAGGAATTTGGCGACCGTATGGCAAAGGACGGCAGCGGCTCAATCATCAACATCGGCTCATATATGGGTATTTTGGGCCCCGACTACTTCCTTTATAAAGGAACAGATATGATGAGAAGCGACGGAATGATGCCCGGTGATTACTTCTTCCACAAGGGTGGAATGACAAACTACACCAAATTCCTTGCAGGACATTATGGTCAATATGGCGTGCGTGTCAACTGTGCGGAGCTTGGGGGACTGTTCAACAACCAGCCCGAAAAGTTTGTTGCAAGATACTGCGAGAACACAATGCTTGGCAGAATGGCAAACAATACCGATTTGAAGGGGCTTATTGTTTATCTTGCAGGTGATGCGTCACTTTATATGACAGGTGCGATTATTCCCCTTGACGGCGGTTACAGCGCAAAATAACATAAAGAAAGGAATTTTTAAAATGAAAGAATTTAAAATTGCAATGCTTGGAATGGTTGAACAAAACGGACACCCCTATTCATGGAGTGCTATGTTCAACGGTTATAACAAAGAAGCCATGGAGGATTGCGGATACCCCGTAATTCCCCGTTATCTTGAGCTTGAACCCGAAGAAAACTTTGGTGTGAGAGGTGCAAAGATTACCCATATCTGGACCGATGACCCCGAAGATGCAAAAAAGGTTGCAAAGGCATCCCTTATCCCCAATATTGTTGAAAAGCCCGAAGACGTAATTGGTCAGGTTGATGCGGTTATCATCGGTACAGACAAGGGCTGGGAACACGTTGAACGTGCAAGAGCCTTTGTTGAGGCAGGTCTCCCTGTTTTTGTTGACAAGCCCCTTTGCGACAATGTTGAGGATTTGAAGACCTTCTGCAAGTGGGTTGAGGACGGTGCAATGATTATGTCCTCAAGCTCTCTGAGATACGTAAAGGAATATCAGCCCTATATGAAATCAACACACGAATTCGGCAAGCTCCGTTATATCAATATGACAATGAACAAGAGCTGGGAGCGTTACGGAATTCACGCTTTGGAGCCGGTATTCAAAATCACAGGTCCCGGTTATGTTTCCGTGCAGAACACAGGTGGCGAAAATAATAATATTTTGCATCTTGTACATAAGGATGGTATTGATGTGAACCTTGCGGTAATTTATGATATGGCAGGCTCTGAGCTGAAAATTGTGGGCACACACAACAGCGTGACTGTGCCATTGAAGGACAGCTATTCAGCATTCCATAAACAGCTTGATGATTATGTGGAATACCTTGAAACAGGAGTGCGCCCCTATCCCTTTGAGGAAACAATTGAACTTACAAAAATAATTATCGCAGGCATAAGAAGCCGCAACGAAGGCGGAAGAAAGGTAATGCTCTGCGAAATTGACGAGGAGATGTAATATATTATGCATTTGAGAAAAAGTAAAGTATTAAAGAAAATAAGAAACGGCGAAACAGCACTTTGCACAAAGCTGAACCTTGCAGACCCCAGAGCTGCTGAGATTGCGGCGATGAGCGGTGTTGACTGCATATGGATTGATATGGAACACGTTCCGTCGGATTATATTGACCTTGAAAATATGATAAGAGCCGCAAAGCTTTATGATGTGGATGTTCTGACCCGTGTTTCAAAGGGAAGCTACAACGATTTTATAAAGCCCCTTGAGGCAGACAGCACGGGAATTATGGTTCCACATCTTATGAGCCTTGAAGAAGCAAAGAAGATTGTGTATTTCACAAAGTTCCACCCAATCGGCAGACGACCCATTGACGGCGGTAATGCTGATGCAAAGTTCTGTATGGTTGACACGGCAGATTATATCAAGGAAGCAAATGAGGAAAGATTTGTGATTGTTCAGATTGAAGACCCCGAACCAATGGCGGAGCTTGAAGAAATCTGTGCACTTCCGGGAATTGATATGATTTTCTTTGGTCCTGCTGATTTCAGTCAGGGAATCGGAAATCCTGCCGAGGTGTTCAATGAGGAAACACTCAAGGCACGCCGTCTTGTTGCGGAAACTGCAAGAAAGCACGGAAAAATGGCAGGAACAGTTGGCGGCACGGCAAACTTCAAGGCGCTTGAAGAGGAAGGCTTCAACTTCATCAGCGTTGGAGCGGATGTTGTGGCGTTGTGTTCATACTTCAAGGATATTGTGAACAAAATAAGAGGCTAAATCCAAATTGGCAATCCTTCTTTTTTGAAGGGTTGCCTTTTTTTTGAGAATGTGGTAGAATGATTTCAAGCAAAGCTTGAAATCGTCGATATGAATTCTAACGAATTCTCGATATGTCATAAATGACTCGATATGTGCTGACGCACTCGATATGTCGCTAACGCGACGAGAATTCATATCATATCGAGTTTGAGCGAAGTGAGGACATATTGATTTTACGAAAGTAAAAATATCGAGCAAACGAAGTTTGCATATCGACAAAAGGGAGAACGAAATGGAGAAAGAACAAAATCGTTCGTTGATTTTATACAAAATGAAAAAATCCACCGATACGGCGGATTTTTCCAAAGTGTGTAGTAACTTTTGAAACAGAGTGCAAAAATAAAAAAGTGCACCAACAAAAAGTCGATGCACCAAAAAATGCATAACCCCTGTTTGTTACCACACAAATCATTTGGCATATCACAAGGAATGCACAAATGGAGAATGCATTTTTTTGCAAAAAAAACATTCTCTTGAAATATACCTTATTTGATTTGTGTGGTAATGAACATTATATCATATATTTCTATAAGAGTCAATTATTTCATAAATAATTGTGAAAAAGGGCAGCTAAATCGTACAGTCAATTCGTACAATGGAGGGTTCGGCGGGTTCCGACGAACCGCTTCCGGCATATCGTAAATGCTGTGCTTTGCAATAAATGCGGAATATTGACACATTGTTTATACGCTTTATATGTTTGCGAGTGGGTCATGCTGAACACAGTCGATGCATCTGTTAAAGATTCTTCACTTCGTTCAGAATGACGGGAGGAACGTTCAGAATGACGGGAAGAATCTTCGGAATGACACGAGAAATGTTCAGATGTGCGGAGGTAGAAAATTGAAGCATCAAATCCGAAATGAAATGAAAGAAAGACGCCGTTTTATGGACAGAGGCGAGGTTGTTGAAAAAAGTCAAAGGGCGGCAGAAATTTTTTTGAACAGCGAAATATACAAGTCTGCAAGGGTGATTATGCTGTATATGCCCTTGGGTAATGAAGCTGACACAAGGGAGATAATAAAAAGAGCCTTTGCAGACGGAAAAAGACTCGTGCTCCCGGTGACAGATGAAGGAACGGGAAAAATTACGCCCGTTTTTTTTGAGGAGAACACCGTTTTTCGGAAGGGCGGATTTTCGGTTACAGAGCCAAAAAATTCTAAAGATGCGAAAAAATCAGAGATTGATGTTGTGATTGTGCCGGGGATTGCTTTTGACAAAAACGGTGCAAGGGTGGGCTTTGGCAAGGGCTGTTATGATATGTTTCTTGAAGGAATGGATGCGGTGAAAATCGGATTTTGCTATGAATTTCAGATTTGTGAAGGGATTCCTGCTGACCGGCATGATGTGAAAATGAACTTTCTTTTGACCGAAACCGGAATGCGTGAAATAAAGGGGTGATTTGCCATGAAACAGGCACAACAAAAGCTGAAGCTGATGTATCTTGCAAAAATTCTGACCGAAAAAACCGATGAAGAAAACACAATGACCGTTCCTCAGATGATTGAGGAGCTTGCAAGGGTTGGGATTTCGGCTGAGCGAAAGAGTATTTATGACGATTTGGAACAGCTCAGGTTGTTTGGGCTTGACCTTTGTTCCCGAAAATCACGGACAACCGATTACTATGTTGCAAGCCGTGATTTTGAACTGCCTGAGCTGAAACTTCTTGTGGACAGCGTTCAGTCGGCAAAGTTCATTACACGAAAAAAGAGTATGGAACTGATTTCAAAAATTGAAAAGCTCACAAGCTGTGAAAATGCAAAAAAGCTTCATCGTCAGGTATTTGTGACAAATCGGGTCAAGACTCTCAATGAACAGATTTATTATAATGTTGACAAAATCCATGATGCCATTGCTGCAAACAAACAAATAAAGTTTAGGTATTTCAACATCGGACTTGACAAGAAAAAGGAATATCGCAAGGATGGCGAGTTTTATACCGAATCGCCCGTTGCGCTCAGTTGGGATGACGAGAATTATTATATGATTGCGTATAAGCAAAAATACGACAGTTATGTTCATTACCGTGTTGACAAGATGGAAGCAATTTGCGAAAAGGAAGAGGAAAGGGTTCTGGCAGATACGCCCTTTGACCTTTCGGAATATTCAAAGACCATGTTTCAGATGTTTGGCGGCGAAGAAACCGATGTTTCAATGGAGTTTCATAATAGCCTGATTGGGGTTGTTTATGACAGGTTCGGGCTGGATGTTCCTGTTTTGAAGACGGACGAGGAGCATTTTATGTGCCGTACAAAAATTGCCGTGAGCCCTCAGTTTCTTTCGTGGATGATGGGATTTGGAAACAAGGCAAAAATTCTTTCGCCCCAAAGGGTGGTGGATGAGATTTGTGAACTTGCGGCGGCGGTAAAAGATAATTATTCGGATAAGCGGGATTGAAAAAGATTCTTCGCTGCGCTCAGAATGCCGGAGCGTTAAGCAAACACGCCGGGGACGTGTTTGTAGCGTAGGTTGGCAAAATGCGAGAGCATTTTGTGTGATAACGAAAACACATAGTGTTTTTACATACCGTGGTGAGATTCTTCGCTGCGCTCAGAATGACAGTAGAAAAAAAGCCGGGGCGATGCAGAAAAAAACTGCAACGCCCCTTTTTTTTATAATAGAATTGCTTTCTTAGTTGCGACCGGTTGATGTGATTGATTTCATAACTTGCGGAAAGAGAAGCGCAATTCCCACTGCTGCAATGAAGCCCATAACTTTATCCTCCTGTTTGGTATTGTATCTTTATGTCTTGATTATACCAAGCAGGGTGTCCGTAAAAAAGGACAGTGAAATTAAGGTTTAGTTATTTTATTTGAAACTTCATCCATATATGGGGACAATCTTCTTCGTATTCAATTTCGCCGTATTCCTTGAAGCCGTTTTTTGCGTAAAAGTCCTTTGCATGAAGCTGTGAGTGGAGGATCAGCGCTTCACCGCCTGTCGACTTAACATAGTCTTTTGCGGCATCAAGCATCATACTGCCGTAATTTTTACCACGGCATTCTTTTTTTACCGCAAGTCTGCCAAGGGCAAAGGTTTTTGGGGTTTCGTCCGGAAAAACTCTGCAGGCGGCAACGGGAAAGTTGTCTTCAAACATCACAAAGTGTACGGCAATATCGTCAACTTCGTCATAGTCATAGGAAAACCCCTGTTCTTCAATGAAAACCTTTTCCCTGACCGTCTTTGCCTCAGTGGGAAGGTTGTTATATATTTTTATTTCCATATTATATTTTCGCTCCGTATAAATTTTAACCCAATAAACAGCGATGATTATAGTCCGTGTTCAACTGCAATATTCTCACAGCTTTTCGCTCCAGTGGGATTCCTTAAAGCCAACAAGAACAAAATCATCACCCACAAGAATGGGACGCTTCACCAACATTCCGTCGGTTGCAAGAAGCTCAAGCATCTCCTGCTCGGTCATGGCAGGTAGCTTGTCCTTCAGCAACATTGATTTGTAAAGAAGCCCCGATGTGTTGAAAAACTTCTTCAAAGGTAAACCGCTGAGACTATACCACTTTTTTAATTCATCAATGTTCGGTTTTTCTTCTTTGATATTTCTGAGGGTGTATTCTTTGTTATTTTCATCAAGCCATTTCTGGGCTTTTTGGCAGGTTGTGCATTTTGGATAGCATATAAATTCAAGCACAAAATCAACTCCTTTTTACTTAGCTTCTGTCAGGCTATATTATAACACATATTGTTTTTGTTTGCAATGTGTTTGTTCTTTTATAGAAAATTATACCCTCTGAGTTTGTGAAAAAATTATTAATGCGATGGAAGTTGCGGAGAACTATTGATTTTTGGGGTTATTTGTGATAGTATAAACTCATAATGGGGTAGTATGGATGTTTGAGGGTTTATTATTCCCGTATGTTATGGAGGTATAAAAATGAAGGTTAGTTATTTTCCGGGATGTACCCTGAAAAACAAAGCAAAAGACCTTGATTTGTATGCGTACAAATCTGCTGAAGCTTTAGGGGTTACTCTTCAAGAAATTGAAAACTGGCAGTGCTGCGGCGGAGTGTATACCACTGCAAAAAATGAAGTTGCAACAAAACTTTCCTCTGTTCGTGCTTTAAAAGAGGCTTCAGCCAAAGAACAGCCTTTGGTTACGGTGTGTTCAGCTTGCCATAACGTTATTAAACAAACAAACCACGCCATACAAAATGACCGGGAGTTTTCCGAAAAAGTAAACCGTTATATGCAAGAGGATGGTGGATATTACGGCGAAGCCGAAGTTTATCACTATCTGGAAATGCTTCGTGATATGGTGGGGTTTGATGCTTTGGCGGAAAAGGTTATAAGCCCCCTTAAAGGTAAGAAAATTGCGGCATATTACGGATGCCTTTTGCTGAGACCAAACAGCATTATGAAGATGGATGACCCTGAAAATCCGGGCATTATGGAGAACTTCATAAAGGCTTTGGGTGCAGAACCTGTTATTTATGCAAAGCGTAATGAGTGCTGCGGAGGATATGTGAGCGTTGAAAGCCCGGAGCTTGCAAAAAAGAACAGCAATTCTGTGGTGGCAAATGCCAAAGCTCAGGGTGCTGAAATGATTATCACGGCTTGTCCTCTTTGTAAATATAATCTTGTGAAAAACGGTGCAGATATTCCGGTTGTTTATTTTACCGAGCTTTTGGCAGAAGCCCTTGGAGTGAAGGAGGATACAGATGAACAATAAGTATCTTCGTGAGGAGATAATCCGTCAAAGCGGAGTAAATCCAAAAAAATGTATGAAATGCGGAAAGTGCTCTGCAACCTGCCCGGCGTATAGCGAGATGGAGTATCATCCCCATCAGTTTGTGAGTATGGTTGAGAGCGGAGACATAGAACCGCTTTTGAAGTCAGAATCATTATACAAATGCTTATCTTGTTTTGCTTGCATCGACAGATGCCCAAGAGGTGTTGAGCCTGCCAGATTGGTTGAGGCAGTTCGTTTCAGCGCAATCAGAAAACAAGGTGAAAACAGAATGACTGCAAATGATGTTCCGGAGTTTTTGGATGAAGATGTTCCGCAACAGCTCATTGTCAGCGCATTCAGAAAATACAGCAAGTAAGGAGGGAAAAGACAAATGCAAAGAGTTGGTGTTTTTGTTTGTTGGTGCGGCAGTAACATTGCAGGTACGGTTGATGTGCAGGCGGTATCGGATGCCTTGAAAAACGAACCCGGCGTGGTCTTTTCCACCAATTATCAATATATGTGTTCTCAGGCAGGCCAGGATATGATTAAGGAAGCGGTAAAGGAGCATAATCTCACAGCTATTGTTGTTTGCTCCTGCTCACCGCGTATGCATGAGGCAACCTTCAGAAAAACTGCGGCTGCCGCAGGCCTCAATCCATATATGGTTGAAATTGCAAATATAAGAGAACAGTGTTCATGGGTTCATAAGGATGTTCCCGCAGGAACAGAGAAGGCGATTATCTTAGGCAAGGCGGCTGTTGCAAAGGTGAATCTCAATACGCCCCTTACCCCCGGCGAATCCCCCGTCACAAAGAGGGCTCTTGTTATCGGCGGCGGTATTGCAGGCATTCAGACGGCACTGGATATTGCTGATGCAGGCTTCCCCGTTGATATTGTTGAGAAAAAACCCACAATCGGCGGAAAGATGGCGCAGCTTGACAAAACATTCCCGACCCTTGACTGTGCGGCTTGTATTTTGACCCCCAAAATGGTTGATGTTGCACAGAATGAGAATATCCGTATTTTCTCATACAGCGAAGTGTCGGAAATCAAGGGCTTTGTGGGTAACTTTGATGTAACCATCAGGAAAAATGCACGGTATGTAAAAGAAGATATATGCACAGGTTGCGGCGCTTGTGTTGAAAAGTGCCCAATGAAGAAAGTTCCCAACGAGTTCAATCTGGGAATGGATAACAGAAGTGCAATATACATTCCCTTTGCACAGGCAGTTCCAAAGGTTGCTGCAATTGACCCCAATGCTTGTAATATGCTGAAAAACGGCAAATGCGGTCTTTGTGCCAAGGTTTGTGCGGCAGGTGCAATTGATTATACGCAAAAGGACGAATATATCAATGAAAAATACGGTGCCATTGTTGTTGCAACCGGATTCAATCCAATCAGCATGGATAAGTTCGATGAGTTTGCCTACAATCAGTCCAAGGATGTTATCACCTCGCTGGAGTTTGAGCGTCTGACCAACGCTGCCGGTCCCACTGCCGGTAAGTTGCTGCGTCCCTCCGACGGCAAGCATCCTCACAAGATTGTTTTCGTACAGTGCGTGGGTTCCCGCTGTGCTTCCTGTGCCGAGAAGGGTAAGGAGTACTGTTCCAAGATCTGCTGTATGTATACCGCCAAGCATGCCATGCTGGTTCGTGATAAGTATCCGGATACAGAAGTGTATGTCTTCTACATTGATGTTCGTACCCCCGGTAAGAACTTTGATGAGTTC
>JAZRMZ010000041.1:0-17172 GCA_045647905.1 Clostridia bacterium | reverse complement strand
TAAGTCAAAAATTGGTATGGCCGTTGAGATTGTTGTTCTTGAGGACTATGCAACAAAGATTCAGGTTATCAATGCCAGCAACGAAGATTATGACGTTGTTTATGCTTCAAGTACCATAAACAATTACTTCAAGAATGCGGCTGACGGAAACTTCCTTGCTCTTGACGAGCTTCTTCCCGAACACGCACCCAAGCTCTGGGAAATGTTCGGCAGCGATGTGTGGGATGCCCTGAGAGTGGACGGAAAGATTTATGGCATCACAAATCAGCAGATTATGGCAAGAGGCCCGGCACTTTGTATTCCCACACAGAACTTTGAACTTCTTGGTCTTGACAGAGAAGAATTCAAGGAATTCAACCTTGACACAATTGAAAAGTATCTGAGAGCGGTTAAGGAAAAAACAGGAAGCCATTCACTTGTTCCTGACTTCTGGACCGGCGGTGCATCACAGATGTGGGGTATTGAACAGGTTGTGGGTTCAAACCTCCCCGGCGCAATCAGAACAAATGACGAAAATCCCGTTATCTTCAATCAGTATGAATCACCCGAATTCAAAGAATATGCCGAAAGACGTGTTAAGTGGGTTCAGGAAGGGCTGACAGCTCCTGCACATACCCTTGAAACCGATTTCAAGAAGTATGCAGACACACCTGCTGACCAGGTTATTCCCATTCTTGGCTGTACACGTGCTTATCAGCCCGGTGCTGAAGCAGGCTTCAAAGCAAACTACGGTTTTGACGTTGAATATGTTATGATTTCTGAGCCCGTGCTCAACTCTTATGGTATTGCGGCAACAATGACAGCTGTTAATGCGGCAACAAGATACCCCGAAAAAACAGCGGAATTCCTTGAACTTCTTCACACCGACAAATATCTTTTCAATCTGATTGCTTACGGTATTGAAGGCAAGCATTATGAAAAGACTGGTGACAATCAGATTAAGGTTACAACAACAGAATATTCACAGCCAACATGGGCAATTTCAAACCTCTTTAATTCTTATATCACAGAGGGCAATGACCCTGAAATGTGGAATCAGATGAAGGCAATCAATGATTCGGCTGTGAGAAGCCCTCTCCTTGGCTTTGTTCCCGATACGGACGAAGTGAAGCTTGAAATTTCAAACAGCAACGCGGCACTTGATGAATATCTTGATGTTGTCTGCGAAGGTCTTATGGATATGGCAACATATGATGCATTTGTTGAAAAGCTCAATGCGGCAGGAGCCGGCAAGATTATGGAAAAGGTGAATGCACAGGCTGATAGCTGGAAGGCTTCAAAGTAAGGTGATTTGTCGTCATGCTGAGCGAAGTTCGTTGCATTTTGGAATAAGGAGAGATTCTTGGACGTCGCTGACGCTCCGCTCAGAATGACAAAAAGGCTTTTACAATCCCTCCGGGTCTTCGACCCACCTCCCTTTACACAAGGGAGGCGAGGGGTGGGGGTGTGTCATGCTGAGCTTGTCGAAGCATCTTTAACTCATATTTAAACAATAATAAAAAAATATAAAAATTTTGGAGGAAAAAATTATGAAAAAGATGATTTCATTAATTCTGACATTATGTATTATGGCATCATTGGTAATTTGTCCCGTATCTGCAGATGCAGCAGATTCATTGAACGTAGCTTACGCAGGAAACGGTATTTTTAACGTAACAGGAACAGTTTCGGGTGCAGAAGGCGCTGAATACAGATTGATTATGGCTGAATTTGACGATGAAAATATGTTTGTTGGCGCAACAACAATACTTGACATTGCAGAGGAAACATTCAGCACAACACTTGATTTCACAGCAAATGACAAGCTTTCATCAACACTCAAGCTGATGCTCTGGGATATGAAGAATGCAACACCCGTTGCGGAAGCGGTTGTGAACCCAAAAGGCAACGGCGGCGTGAATGTGGCAACAAGCGGCAGCGTGGCTGTTGGCGGTACAGGCTCGGCAAATGCCGGATTTCTTGGAGACGCAGCAAATCTCTTTGATGGCAACGACACAACATGGATGGGTTTCTATGGAAATAGAGGCGAAACAGGTTATATGTACATTGACCTTCAGGACTACTATGAAATTGACCGTATTGAAGTTTTGTCATACAGCGACAACCCTGAACTGAACAGCGCAGGTGCAAGAGGGACAGAGTATGATGTTGTTCTTGGAAATGAAGTTCCCGACGGCACAGCATTTGATGCAGAAAACCCTGATGGGGAATTCAAGGCGGCATACGTTGACTTTGACGAAAGAGCAAAGGACATTAACGTTGGCTACAAGACAATTTATGTTCCCGAAGATGCAGGTGAATACCGTTTTGTTTCATTTGAAAAGTGGCAAGCCGGCAGAGCAGGTCTTTTGATTTATGAAGTTAAGGTTTATGTAAAGGAAGAAAATATTCCCACATATGTAAACGTGGCACAGGGTAAGACCGTTGGCGGTACAGGTATCGGCGGCGGTAATACGGGTATTATCTCCGGTACATCTCTTGTTGACGGTGACGAAACCAATAGTGCAGGCTTCTATGCATCTTTCGGCACAGCCGGATATATGTATATAGATTTGGGAGAAAAATATAACATCAGCAGCATTGAAGTTCTTGCTTATAATAGTAGTTATGTTGAGCGTGCAGGTAACTTTGATATTATTGTTGGTAATGACATTCCGGACGGAAGTGCGTTTGATGCAGAAAAAGAAGTGAAGGTGGCATTTGTTGCCCAGGATTCAAATGCAACTTCTGCAAGTGTTGGTTACAAGAAATTTGTTTTGCCCAATGACGGCAATAAATACAGATTTGTTTCCTTTGAAAAGCTTGTTGCTGATGGTATAGGCTTGCTGATTAATGAAGTTAAGGTTAATGTTGCTGTAGACGAAATGCCTACATATGTAAATGTGGCAAGAAATAAATATGCAGGCGGTTCGGTATCAAGTGCGGGCTCACTTGGACTTTATTCCACAGATTCAACAGGATATTTGATTGGAACAACATCACGTGCGGCAGACAGAATTGTTGATGGTAACCCTGCAACAGGTGCAGGCTTTATGGTTGGTGCAAACATCAAGGGTAATATGTTTGTTGACTTGGGTGCTGAATATAAAATCCACCATATCAATGTTCTTTCTTATAATCATAATAATGCAGACAGAGCTGACAAATATACTGTTGTTATGAGCAACGCTGTTCAGAATGGCATAACATCTCCTGATACAAATAAATATGAATTCCCTCAGGTAACAGGTGCAACAACAAGTGATGCAACAACTGCACAGTACAGAACATTCTATAACACTGGCAATGATGAAAAATACAGATTTGTTTCTGTTGAAAAATTTGTTGACGGTGCTGGTCTCAATGTTGCAGAAATTGAGGTTTATGTTGAGGAAGAGGAAGCTGAAAATGTTACAATTCCCCAATACGTTGAGGTTGCAAAGAATAAGGCAGTCGGAAGTGCTGTTTTGAATGGCGGAACAGTTATTTCGGCACAAACGGTAACACACATTAACGACGGCAATGATGCAACATCGGGTTGGTTCTTCGGAAATGCCGGAAAGTCAGGTTGTATGTATGTTGACCTTGGTGCGGCGTGTGAAATTGAATATATTGAAGTTCTTTCATATGCGGGAACTTATACAAGAGCAGGTAAGTTTGACATAATTGCAAGCAAAAAGACACCTGATGCAGTGGCTTATGCTGACGGCAACGGTGAACTGAAGGTTGCTCGTGCAAATGATGACAGTCAGGCTGTGGCAAGCAATGTTGGTTACAAGAGATACTATATGCCTGCAAACAGCGGAAAATACAGATATGTTTCAATTGAGAAGTTTGATGACGTTGGACTGTATGTGGCAGAAATCAAGGTTTATGTGAAGCCCGAAAACGTTCCCGTACCTTCAACAAATGTGGCACTCGGAAAGGCTGCGACAGGTAGTACAGCATCAAGAGATTTCTATTCAGGCTACAATGATTTTTCAATTATAACCGACGGTGCAGTTTGTGTTGGCGGTAACGACAAGCAGGCATTCTGTTATACAAGTGCATGGTATTGCCTTGACCTTGGTGAAAGCTATGATATAGACAAAATTATGCTTGACTGCGTAAGTGATGCAAATACTGATCAGGTCAACATTTATCTTTCTGATGCTCCGGCATCAATAACAACCGGTTTGCCTGCAAATAAGACAGTGGTACTTGATGGCACAGCAAATACGGCTGCATGGGGTGCTGCAAGCAAGACAATTGAACTTGATGAGCCTGTGAATGCAAGATATGTTATTGTGTTCAGACAAAACACCGCAACAGGAAGCAATCGTTTGGCGTTGAGCGAGCTTGAAGTTTGGGGTAAATAATCCGGCTTTAAGTTGGTATTTTGGAAAATGAACAGAGAATAGGGCAGGGATAGGTTTCTTGCCCTATTTGAAGCAAGAGAGATTCTTCGACTGCGCTGACGCTCCGCTCAGAATGACAGCGAAGACATACAAAGCGAATGAAAATGTCACCCTGAGCGCAGTCGAAGGGTCTTGGATTCTTTGCTCCGCTCAGAATGACACCGAAACGTCATGCTGAGCTTGTCGAAGCATCTAAAAAAAGGAAAGATGAGATTCTTCGACTGCGCTGACGCTCCGCTCAGAATGACACCGAAATGTCATGCTGAGCGAAGTTCGAAGCATCTTGGATGAGAAAAAATAACTTAACAAGGAGGACATAAAATGATTGAACACAAACTGCCTGTGGCTCAGATTGGCTGGGACAAGGTTATTGACATTGAAGACAGACGTGAGGTGTTCTGGAGTGATTATCTTATTGACAACGACAGAACAACAGCAAAACTGACGGTGAACAAACCTGTGAGACTTGACACACCAATCAAAATGGATGCTCCCTGGGATGGAAATGCCATATGCTATCCTCAGATTCTTCCTATGGAAGACGGAAGCTACCGTATGTATTATCAAACAGGCTCATTCAAGGGTGATACATTCACGGGTTATACGCAAATGCTTTTGTGTATGCTTGAAAGCAAGGACGGAATTGAGTGGACACGCCCCAATCTTGGTGTTTTTGAATGGAATGGTTCAAAGGACAATAATATTCTTATGGCAGAAAGTGAAGAAAATGTTCTTGATAATTTCTTTATTCTCATTGACAAAAAGCCCGGTTGTCCTCCTGACGAAAAATACAAGGCAATGACCTTGATTGAAAATCCTGAAAGGGAGTCCATTTATGCCCGTGAGCTTTGGTGCTGGACAAGTCCTGACGGAATCCGCTTCAAAAAAGGCTGGAAGATGACCGACGGAACAGTTCCCAACGGTGCAATTTTTGACTCACTGAATGTTGGATACTGGGACGAGAATTTGGGAAAATATGTTGCGTATGTGCGTGGAGTTCACGACGGACCGGGAAGAGGTACGGCAAACGGCCTCCGTGACATTCGATATATTGAGTCGGAGGATTTCAGAAATTGGTCAAATCCCGTAATTTTGGAATACGGCGACAGCGACGATGTTGAGTTATATACCAATCATGTTTCAAGATATTACCGTGCGCCTCATATTCTCACGGGATTTCCCGTCAGATACACAGAGCGTCATTGGTGGGTCAGAAGCAACGATTTTATCGGCGGGGAAAAAAATCTTGCAATGCGAAAAATGAGAGCAGAATCTTTGGATAGACAAGGCTTTGTTGTGACAGACGGCTTGTTTATGTCCTCCCACGACGGAATGAACTGGCACCGCTTTGATGAAGCAATGTTCCCCCCTGAGGCTGAACACGACTTTAACTGGATTTATGGCGACGGCTATCCTGCATATGGAATGATTGAAACTCCACGTCCTTATCCACACACCACAAATGAGCTTTCGATGTATATGACCTGCGGAAAACCCGTATCAGGCAAATGCTATCTTTATAGGCACGTTATCCGTATTGACGGTTTTGCTTCATACAGAGCAGATTATGAGCAAAAGGTGGTTTGCACAAAGCCCATTATGTTTGAGGGCGATACCTTGACCCTTAACTTCAAAACTTCCGCAAGAGGTTACATATTTGTGCGTGTTCTTGACTACTACGGAAAGCCCTTTGAGGGATTCCAGAGTTATGAAATTTTTGGCGATGCTTATGACAGACCAGTTCTCTTTGATTCGGGAGCAGAACTTTCAAAGTTGAAAGGAAAACCCATCCGTCTTGAGTTTGTTATGAGTGATGCGGATATTTATTCAATGAAGTTTGAATAAGGGTATATATATAAATAGGAAGAAAAAGGGTTAACTCCCTCCGACTCGGCTATGCCGATCCACCTCCCTCGGAGAGGGAGGCAAGAGATTCTTCGACTTCGCTGACGCTTCGCTCAGAATGACACCGAAACGTCATGCTGAGCTTGTCGAAGCATCTAAAAAAAGGAAAAATAAGATTCTTCGACTTCGCTGACGCTTCGCGCAGAATGACACCGAAACGTCATGCTGAGCTTGTCGAAGCATCTGGAAGAATGAAATTTTGACAGAAAAAGGAGAAACAACTATGAAAATGAGATTAGCGGCTTTTGTGCTTGCATTGAGTTTTGTGTTGACGGGACTTTGCACCGTGAGCGCTGCCGAAGCTGAAACTGCGCCCATACAGATGCAGTTTTATGTTGCTGTGAACGGTAATGACAGCAATGACGGCTCCAAAAACTCACCCTTTGCCACAATTGAAAGAGCAAAGGAAGAAGTTCGGAAATACAACAAGGATATGACGGGAGATATTATAATCAATCTTGCTCCCGGAACTTATGAGCAGGAAGAAGAACTGAGATTCCGTCCCGAAGATTCGGGCTCAAACGGTTTTGACGTGGTTCTCCGCGGCGACCGTGAAAATGTTCCCACAATTTCGGGCGGACGAAAGGTTACGGCAAAGTGGACAAGGGGCGAAGGCGGAATCTGGTCGGCTTATGTTCCCGAAGCGGAGTTCGTGAGAGACTTTTATGTTGATGACCTACCCGCAATTCGTGCAAAGAGCCATAAGGATGCATTCGGTATTTCAAAATATCGACCTGCCAATTCACATTACGAGTATGCCGAGGGCTTTTATGCAAGCAAGTCTGTTATCGGTCTTTATGAAAACCCTGAGGATGTTGAGCTTCACTGGTCACTTCTCTGGCGTGACTTCTGGATGCACGTGAATGATATTGTTCAGGACCCCGAAAATGAGGATCAGGTTATTGTTATTATGAAAAGCCATATATGGAATATTGCCCACGGTGAATCGGAGGGCGGTGATAACCACCCTCATATGTTAAAGGGCTTTGTTATTGAAAATGCCTTTGAGCTTCTTGATGAGCCGGGCGAATTTTACTTTAACAAAAAGACAAAAACTCTCTACTATATGCCCCGTGAAGGTCAGGATATGAACAATGCGGAGGCTTATTATGCGGTTCTTGACAAGGTTCTGCGTGTTGAGGGACGTGACGCAAGCAACCACACTCACAATGTACGTTTTGAGGATGTGCGTTTTGCACATTGTACCTATACATCAATGGAAGAAACAAATCTGCTGAATCAGCAGGGTGAAGTTCCCTTCTATCCCACAACGGCAGGTCAGACATCACCTTCATCGGTGAATGTTTCCTATGCGGACAACATTGACTTTACAAGCTGTGTGTTCTTCGGAATGAACTCAAATGCTCTCACTTTTGAGGAGGGCGTGTTCCATTCAAATGTTGAGGGCTGTGTGTTTACCGATATTGGTTCATCGGCGTTTATCTTGGGCAGATGGTATATCCGTGACGGCAGAGAGATTGATCCTGACCCGGAAAAAGCGGCAAACCTTGTGTTCAGAAAGGGTTGGATTGGTTCATATGATAGTGCTTCGCCCACAGGGTCAACAATGGGAATGATTAATAAAGATATGGGTGACCAGTGGGCATCGGACGCCCCCAATCTGATTTGGAGAAGCTCGCCTCATACTGAGGAGGAGGGACTCATTTCGTGGGTTCGTGTTGACTTTGAGGACGCTTACACAATCGACAGCATTGAGCTTTCATTTGAAGAAAGCTCAACCAGTAAGGACTACTACGGCAGACCCCTTCCGGGATTTAATCCTTATGTTTCGGATGTGGAAAGAAGCAACTTTGAAATTCTTGTTTCAAATGACAGAGATTTTAAGGACTACAAGGTTATTGAACGTGTTGACGAGCCTGCTCCCGATATTTTGAAGGTTGGCGGCACAAACGGCGAAAAGTATCGTTATCTGATGGTGCGAAAGACTGTGCCCGAACCATTTGCAATCACGGGCATCAAGGCATTCTCCTATGACCGTGACCCCCGCGGCAACGGACCTTCGGCAGGTGTTGGAAACATCAGATTTGAAAATAACTATGTTAAGCGTGTTGGCATGATTCACACTCAGGCGCCCGGACTTTTGATACACTATCCCTATGAATCCTCAATCAGCTACAACGAAGTGCGTGAGACGGGTTATCAGGGTATGAACTCAGGCTGGGGCTGGTCGGACTATGACTACGTTGGCTGTATGATGCGTGACAACAAGTTCTACCACAACAGATTTGAAGATGTTATGATGCAGACCCATGACGGCGGCGGTATCTATACCCTTGGACATCAGCCCGGAACGGAATATGTGGGAACAGTTATCTCCGACTCGCACCATGACTATGCAGGATTTTATTCGGACTATACTTCATCACAGTACACCGTGAGAGATACGGTTATGTGGAATGTTCCTCACGCTTTTGAGTATTACAATACGGCAGAAGGCAAAACTGTGAAGACTGATGCTTTTGACCCCAAGAATGCAATTAAGTATATCAACACATGGTCTGACCTTGATACAATCAAGGAAACTGCGGCAGGGGCTGCGGCTTACGTTGAAATGGATCCAATCAATTTCTACACAAATCACGATATGCCCGAAATCGTTGTTGAGATTGTTGCAAAGGCGGGACTTCAGGACCAATGGCACTATATTTATGACAGAGTGCCTCAGATTGATTACTGGGCAAAGAGAGGCCCCGACGTTGCAAACTCCAGTGCTTATTATATGACACTTAACGAGCTTCCCAGCCAGCGTGGCCCTTACTATGTTGAAACGGCTGAAAAACTGACAAAATTCGGTGAGTTCGGAAACTTCCCGTGGCAGTTTGACAGTTGGTTCTATTATGCAATCCGTGATACGGCTGAGCGTTATGCAAGCGGAGGCAAGGTTGGATACACAAGAAATCATCTTATGGATGAATTCAACATTGCCCGTCTGGTTACACAATGCTATGATTCAAATGTTCATCTGACTGTTGATGAAATGATAAAGATGTGTGAGGAAGCGTTGGCTTCGGTGAAGGATGAAAAGGTTATCGGCGGATGTACAAAGGATGCGGCTGATACCTTCAAAGCAGCAATTGATCAGGCAAAGGCAACCACGGCAACCAACAAGGTTGAAAAGGCTCTTGTTGTTGATCGTCTTGAAAAGGCGTTCAAAAAGTTCTATGACAGTTGTTATAATGCGGAGATAATCTGGTGTTATGTGCCTGACAGCAAAACCGAGATTGATGCAGCAAACAGAACGGTTACGCTGACGGTTCCTTCAAACACAGATTTGAAGGCTCTTGCTCCTGAATTTATGCTCACAAAGAACACAACTTTGGGAACAGACCTTTCAAGGGTTGATTTCAGTAAGGGACAGGTTAACATTTCACTTTGCAATACCGAAATTATGAAGTATTCGACATGGAAGCTGATTGTCAACAAGGAAGAAGTGCAGAAGGCAGAAAAGGTTTCGGTGGCATCCGATGACTGGAACACTTATAATCCAAACACGGTGCTTCCATCAAATGACGGCAAAATCATGCTTCAGCCCTGGTGGGATGCGTATATGATGGACGGCGTTGTTGATGGCTATCTGAGCTTTGGTACAAATATCTTTGACGGAGACTCTGAAAACGGTATTCACTATATTTTCAGTGCGCAGACCAAGGAACTTGAACACAACGGCGACAACAGCAAAAATACCTATTATGAGCTTGTGCTGAAGGGCTATACGGCATATCTCAACCGTGTTGACGGCGGTGTTGTGACCCAAATGGCAAAGGTTGACAATATTGACTTTGGTTACGGCGAGGACAACAGAATTACAATTGCCGTTGACGGAAAAGAAGACAATGACATAATCAAAATCGGTATCAACGGAAAGACAATATTCAATCATCTGGTGCGAAATCCCATTGGGGCGGAGGGCTTCTTTGGAGTTTACAGCCTGAATCAGAGAGTTGAGATTGCCGAATAACATAGGAGGTAAATATGAAGAGATTTTTGACATTATTACTGGCACTTGCTGTTTTTGTTTCCACATTGGGATTCGGTACAGCCTTTGCCGCTGATGATGAGCTTGTTGAAATTGCAAGAGGAAAGGCTGTTGGCGGCAGCGGCATTGGCGGTGCGTGGACGGGTCTTTATGTTGGTGCAAGTGTGGTGGACGGAAATGAAACCACCGGCGGCGGCTTTTATGCCAACTTCGGCACAAAGGGCTGTATGTATATTGATCTTGGAATGGAGTATAAAATTGACCATATCGAGATTCTTGCATACAATGATGTTTCCTATAACCGTGCAGGCGATTTTAACATTATTGCTGCAAAGGAAATTCCTGACACCGTTGCTTTTGATGAAAACAATGATATGGGCGAGGTGAAGGTTGCGTATGTTGAGGTTGACGAAAGTGCAACAACCATTGATGTGGGTTACAAATCCTTTGATATGCCTGACAACGGCGAAAAGTACAGATTTATTTCCTTTGAAAAGTTTGCTGATGCCAGTGCAGGTCTTATACTCAATGAGGTAAATGTGTTTGTGAAGGCTTCGGAGCTGCCAAAAACCGTAAATGTTGCAGGTGGAAAAGCAACGGGCGGCACAGGTATTGGCGGTGCGTGGACAGGACTTGCAGGCGAGACTTCAAATCTTGTTGACGGAAAAGGCGATACCGAATCGGGCTTTTATGCCAACTTCGGCACAAAGGGTTATATGTATGTTGACCTTGGCGCTGAATACATAATTGACCGCATTGAAATTTTGGCGTATAACAGCTCATATGCTGACCGTGCAGGTGATTTTGACCTTGTTGTGACAAACAAGCTCCCAAATGAGGTGCCTGCGGCACAGAATCCTGATAAGACATTGGTGACACACGTTGGAGTTGACCCCAATGCAACCTCCGAGGCGGTTGGTTACAAGAGCTTCGGTCTTGCCGATGAAATCAAGAATAATGCGTACAGATATGTTTCTCTTGAAAAGTTGACGAACAACGGCTATGGTTTGCTTGTTCAGGAAATAAAAGTTTATGTTCTTGAAGAAAATCTTCCTTTGAACTTCTCAAATGTCGAGTTTATGGCTGACGGTGGTGTGATTTCCATAACTGCCGATTTGATAAACGGCGGCTGTGGAGAAATGACTTTTGTGATGAAGGCTTATGACAAAAACGGCATGGTTCAGGATGTTGCAACCGAAACAATCGGACTTCCCACATTTGTTGTGGATGAGCCTTTCACGGTTGAAATTGATGCAAACAGCATTGCAGGAGAAGATTTGACTGTTGACATTATGGCTGTTGACAGCCTTGAAAATATGAAGCCCGTTTTCTATGTTGAAAACGTGTTGGATGACAACAGAAATGTGCTTGCCTTTGAAAGCGGAAATGCTGAGCTTTATTTCACGGCAGGCCAAAAGGGAATGAACAGCGAAATCAGCGGTACAGCGCCCGGAAACGCAGTGTTTGCAACACTTCTTTATCCCGATTCGGAGATTGCATATTTCGGCTATGCTGAAACTGCAGACGGTGAGTTCAGCTTTGACATTGTTATGCCCGAAAAGGCAGAAAGCGGTGAATATACGGCAATTCTCGGCGTTATCGGCAAGGATATTCCCGCCCAGGAAAGAACCGCAGTATTTGAATTTGTTTCACTTGTTGAGGACTTTGAAAATGTTACTGCCCAAAACTTCCTTGAAACGGCTGAAAAGTACAGCGATTCATATCCTGAACTTTATGTGCTTCTGGCAGAAAAGGCTGAAACAATCGGTGAGAGCTTTATGCTTGCAAAGGCTGTTTTTGAAAGCGGAAAGGCGAATGAAAAAATAACTGTTCTCAATAATTCGGTGAATATCACAGAAGCTATGCGTGCCGCACTTCTCATTGATGCAACAATCAACTCAGAGGAGTTCGGAGCGGCGGTTGATGAATACAATAGTACAATGCCTCTTATATTCGGAGAGGATTTTGACAGCACCGAAAGTTTTGTTAAGTATCTGAACAAGGTAAAAAGGTCAACTGACCTTGACAGCGCTGAAAATATTGTGAATGCATACAGAAAGAGCCTTGCCCTTGCAATTCTTGCAAATGGCACACGTGCAGATGTTGCGGAGGTTATTGAAAACTATGCGGACGCAATGGGTATTGATCTTGAAGAACTTGAGGACGCTGGTGTGACTATCAATGAGGTTGCAAAAAAGATTTCAACTTCAGATACGGCAATTGAAAGATATTTGAGAAATGGTATGGGTGCTGATGTTGACGCGGCAATTGAATCGGTTCTTGATGACAAATCAAGCAAAAAGCCTTCGGGCGGAAGCTCCGGCGGCGGTGGCGGCAGAGGAAGCGCAACAATTTATCCTCCCCCATCTGTTCCTCTTGATGTGACCGAAAAGGGCAATGCTACCGAGAATGAAGTTGAAGCGGAAGATGCTCTCTATACAGATGTTGCAGGCTATGGCTGGGCTGAAAATGCCATGAACATTCTTGCTGAAAAGGAAATTATGGGTGGAATCGGAAACGGTCTTTTTGCACCGAACCAGAATCTGACCCGTGAACAGGCGGCAAAACTCATTGTTCTTGCCTTCGGACTTGAAAGCACAATGAAGACAAATAAGTTTGAAGATTGCGACATAAACGAGTGGTATTATCCTTATGTTACTGCCGCAAGTGCAAACGGCATTGTGAAGGGCATAACAAGAACAGAGTTTGGCGTTGGTTCTTTTATCACTCGTCAGGATATGGCGGTTATGCTTGACCGTGCTTTGATGCTCAAAGGTCTTGCATCAGGCTCAACAGCAAACAGACTCACCGATATGGACAGCGTGGATGATTATGCAAAGGACAGCGTGACAACTCTTGCGGCAATGGGTATCATCAACGGCATGGAGGACGGAAGCTTCTGCCCTCACAACCGGATTACCCGTGCAGAGGCGGCTGTTATGCTTGCAAGAATCCTTGACTTGTTTTAACTGACAGCATATTGTGAAAGGAGAAGTGAATATGAAAAAAATAATTTCGTGTCTGCTTGCATTTGTGCTTGTGCTTTCGACATTTGTGTTTATTCCTGCGGAAAATGTATATGCCGCAAGTGATAATATTGCTCTGGGAAAGCCCACAACGGCATCAAGTACCGGTAAGGAATATAAGACTGAAAATATTGTTGACGGCGATTACAGAACACTTTGGGTTAGAGGTAACTATGGTTCTGTGGGTGAATGGGTTCAGGTGGATCTGGAGGATACATATGTTATAACATCGTTGGTTCTTCACACACGACTTGATGCCACCGATGCCGACCCCAATGCCTATAAGTACAGAACAAAGGTTGACGTGTGGCTTTCAAATGACCCCAATTTTGAAACCTATGACAGAATCCCCGGTCTCACAGACAAGGATGCGGGCTACGGCGTTCCCGTAACCGTAAAGCCTCCCAAAAAGGCTTACCGTTATGTGAGACTGGCAAAAACCGATGCGTATATCTTTGTTTTTGCGGAGCTTGAGGTCTTTGGCTATCCTGCATCGGCAACTGCCGATATGGCACCCGAATACGAGGACGTTATGGGCGGCAAGTACGAAAAGCCCGTGACTCTGCTTGAAAATCTTGGTGCGCTGAAGCCTATGTCGGAAACACAGTTTGGTGTTAACAACCTCCTCACAAGAGGTCAGGCGGCAGAAGTTATTCTTGATACCTTTATGCCTGACAGCGAATATATTGTTGAGGGAAATCTGCCCTTTGCGGATGTTGATGAAAACAATATATATTATAACGCCATTTCGGGAGCGTACAGTCTCGGCTTTATCAGAGGCGGAAGCAATGCTCAGTACAGACCCGATGACATTATCACAAAAAATGAGTTTGCCACAATGGTTCTGAGAGCCATGGGGTATGGTCAGCATCTTGAGGTTATGCCAAGTCAGGCTGCGGCTGTGACAGACCTCACCAAAAAGCTGGATTTGTTTGAGAAGATTTCTTCGGAAACAGAACAGCTCAATATCGGAGATGCGGCGCAGATTCTTTATAATGCTCTGATGGCGGAGTATCTTGCGGTTGATGTTATAAACGATGAGGGCTGGACATACCGCAAAAGCGGTGTGCCTATGATTGAAGACCTTTATAATCTCAAGGTTTATGAGGGAATTGTGAATGAAACAAGAAAATTCAATCTTGTGGGTGATGAAAAATCGGCAAATCACACCGTGAGAGTTGGCGAAACGGTTCTCAACGACCCCAAGGGCAAGCTGGATTCTTATCTTGGAAAAAGTGTGAGTGTTATTGTCCGTGAGAACACAAACAATGCTGTTGACCTTGTTCTTTTGGGTGACAAAAATGTTATGGTGACAGTTGCGGCAGAAGATATTGACGAAGCTTCAATGACTTCAATCGTTGAGGTTAATGAAAACAACAAGACCAAAAACTTCAGACTTGCAGGGGACTTTGACGTGGTTTACAACGGTGAACCCTTCACTGGTTTCAAGGCTCAGGATATGATGCCCAAAACCGGAAGCGTGACCCTGCTTGACAACAATGATGACGGAAGATATGATGTTGTTTTTGTTGATGAATATGAAGCATATTATGTTTCGGGTTCATATTCAGATGAAAAGTCTGTGACCTTTATTGACGAAAACAGAGTGCCTCACACGTTTGATACAGAATATCTCACACTTATGAGCTCCGAGGGTTATCCTGCAACGGCATCAAGTCTCAAAAACGGCGTTGTTGCAAAGGTGTTCAGAGGCAAAAATATTGGTGAGACAAAGATTGTGGTTTATTCCGAGGTTGCGGAAAAGGGTGCAATCAAGTCTGTTCTGTCGGACGGTGTGGTTATAAACGGCAAGACATACAAATTTGCATTCGGTTATTCGGATTTGGCGGCAACTCCTGCACTTGGCAAGAATGTCAGCGTATTTGTTGATGAAACCGGCGAGATTTTCTGGATGCATGAGCTTCTTGATGCGGCGGATACCGAATGGCAAATCGGCTTTTGCGTGTCATTTGCGGAAAAGGGCTTGTTGAGCTGCGAACTTCAGTTCAAGCTTTTCACCGAAAAAGGCGTGTTTGTTATGCCTTATGTGGCAGAACGTGTTACCGTTGACGGCCAGAAAATGAAGAACTCGGAGCTTTCGGCTTCGCTTCAGGCAGGCGGTGCATTTGCCGACTTCTTCAGTTCAAAGCTCCTGAGATTCAGACTCAATGAGGACGGCGAGGTTGTGAATTTTGACACTCAGAACACAACCGATGCGGAAACGGGCATCACCTTCAAGAATGACGGACATATCGGAAACGCTTTGTATTCATCATCGTCACAGAGCTTCTGGGATTATCAGACATTTGTTGCAATGGCAACCTCCGACACGCCTGTGTTCATTATTCCAATGGTTAAGGTTTCAGGCTCCGATACGGGTGTTTTCACATCTGACCCCGAATATGACTCGATGTATCAGATAAGAAATGTTGTGGCAGTTGCGGGCGACAGAGGTTATCAGGATCAGAATTTTGATATGTATATGAAGGATGAAGAGGGATACCCCGCTTGCTTCATGAAAACTGCCATGTATTCAGAGGCAACGGGTGACGGAGCAAGAACCGTTACGGATTCAACTGCTCCCTTTATGTTGGTTAAGGAAGCTGTGAAGACAATTGACGGATATACCTTCAGCGGTTTTAATATTCAGGACGGCAAAGAGGTTTCGTTCTCGGCACCTGAGGATGTTCGTCTTGTTGAGTCGGGCAAAATCTTCCACGACAAGGGCGGCGACGCTCAGGAGCTTTCAAGTGCATGGTTTGAGGGTAATCAGAGAAGGCTCAATGCCATCACTCTCAACGGTTCATCAGCATCTGAAAAAGCAAAATACATCAAGGAACTTGATGCTGTGGACTTTGGTGATATTCTCAGATATGAGATTGCCGGTGGTCAGGCAAGGGCTGTTGAACGTGTATTTGAATTTAATTCAAAGGCAGGAGTCCCCGAACAGCCGGGAAGTGTGTGGCTCAGTGTTGAGGGTAACTATCCTCAGTTCTTCCTTGGGTATAACAGATTCCAGTTTGCAAAATTCACGGGATATTCAAACAATGTGTTGAATTTTGATGTGAAGGGCAATGAGGAAATGTATCACAAGACGGGCTTCAAGTATGTTTACAGCGTTGAACCCTTCAGAAGAACCATAGAAAAACAAAATGTTGACGGCTTGTATGCGTACACCGGAAACAATTACAGAACAATGATTTACACGGCTTATGCAAATCCTGTTGGTCTGATAATTTATGAATATTAAGAAAAAATTGACTTTTGATATTAAATGTGATACAATCGTTATAGCAATGAAATATTATGAGGAAGTGATAAACTATGAAAACAGTAAAAGATAAACAAATTCTGGTTGGTGCTGACTTTGCAGGTTTCCCTCTCAAGGAGGCTGTTTGTGAGCATCTGAGAGAAAAGGGATGGACAATCACCGATGTTGGCGTTAAGGCAGATTCTGACCCCAACGATACAGATTTGATGTTCCACAGAGTTGGTCTCAGAGCCGGCGCAATGATTTCGGAAGGCGAATTTGAAAGAGCACTTTTGTTCTGCGGAACAGGTATGGGTATTCATATTGCCGCAAGCAAGTGCCCCCATGTTCACGCAGGTGTTGTTGAATCTGTTCCTGCGGCACTCCGTGCAATCACAGGCAACGGCGTTAATGTTCTTGCAATGGGTGCTTTCTATGTTGCGCCTGCAATGGGCTGTGACATTGTTGATGCATATCTCAACGCAGAGCTTGGCAGCGGCTATGAATGGTGGAAGAACTTTTATGAATTCCACAAGCTGGCTATTGTCGAGCTTGATGCCTTTGATTATGAGGAATACAAGGCAAATGGTGTTAATGTAAACAAGCTGGGAGATTTCC
>JAZRMZ010000040.1:0-9329 GCA_045647905.1 Clostridia bacterium | reverse complement strand
CCGACTTACGTCCCGGAATATTGAACTCGCAAAGGTTGATGACCGTGCCGAAACCTTTTTGGGCGATGCGTTTTTGTATCTCGGACGTGCAAGGGAAAAGTTTGACATTATTTTTCTTGACCCGCCATACAACACGGGAATGCTGAAACGTGCCGTGGATTTGATTGCCGAAAAGGACTTGCTTTCGGAAAATGGAATTATTGTTGCCGAAACAGAGTTCGGAGGCGAAGAACCCGAACAGTCGGGGCTTGAAATCATCAAACGTGCAAAATACGGTAAAACCGTGATTCTGATATTGAAGAAAAGCTGATGCAAGGAGCGTGAATTATGCAGGTTGCTGTTTATCCCGGAAGTTTTGACCCATGCACAAACGGACATCTGGACATTATCACCCGTGCATCCCATATGTTTGAAAAAGTGGTTGTTGCTGTTCTTATAAATGAAAAAAAGCATCCCGTATTTACCCTTGAAGAAAGGGTTGAGATGCTGAAAATTGCCACCAAGCACATCCAAAATGTTGAAATTGTTTCATTTTCGGGGTTGCTGGCAGATTTTATGAGAACAAAGGGCTATTCCATTATTGTCAAGGGTCTGCGTGCGGTTTCTGATTTTGAATATGAATTTCAGATGGCGCTGACAAACAGTGCTCTTTATGACAAAATCGAGACGGTTTTTATTCCGTCGGCTGCTGAATTTATGTTTTTGAGTTCAAGTATTGTTAAAGAAGTTGCAAAGTACAACGGTGATCTTGATGCACTTGTTCCTGAGGAGCTTGTTATGGGCATTAAGCGCCGTTTCGGATATTAAATTTGTTTACAGGAGGAAAAAAACATGGACGCTCTGGAATTGATAAACGAGTTAGAAGATATTATTGACAAGGGTGCGGCTGTTCCGTTTACGGGTCGCTGTATGCTTGACAAGGAAGAGCTTCTTGAACTCATTCAGGAAATCCGTCTCAAGCTGCCCACCGACCTTGAACAGGCAAAGTGGATTAAGGCTGAACGTCAGAACATCATTGACGACGCAAACAAAGAGGCAGAAGAAATCATCAAGGTGGCAAACGACAAGCACATTGCCATGATTGACGAAAACGAAATTACAAAGAAGGCTATGGCTGCTGCTGCAGAGATTACCGACAACGCCAATGCTGAAGCTGCGGCAACAAAGAAGTCAACATATCAGTATGCAGACTATCTTCTTGAAAATGTTGAAAACGTTGTCACAAAGACAATCCGTGACCTTGAACAGTGCATTAACATTGTAAAGGACAACAGAAATCAGATAAAATAACATTAACCTTGTGAAAAGCAAAGTAGGAATCAATGCGTTAAGTGAGAGACGGACGGGAAGTTGCCGTCTTTACGAAAAGTCAAACTTGGCTTGCGGTATTGGTTTCGCATTCCGTTGCTGCAAAATTCGTATGTGTTTTTATTACCCTTTTTGTAGCTATCTGCAGAAAGGGTGATTTTTTTATGAAAAAGTTTTTTCCAAAGCTGTCGGTAAAAGATATTTGTGTTCTCGGTTTGCTGATTGCAATAACCGTTGTCCTGGCTGTGTACTGCACATTCAGAGTGGGCGAGGCAATCAAAATACCCATGAAGTTCATCTCAATTTTTGTCACAGCAGTTCTCTACGGGCCCATTTACGGTGGCCTTGTGGCAACTCTGGGCGATTTGCTCAATTGTCTCCTTGCGCCATCAGGCGCCTTGCTTCCTCAAATTACCCTTATTGAATTTTTGAACGGTTTTGTTTTTGGGCTTTTCTTTTTCAGACAAAATATCTCTTCAAAGAGCTACATTTTGAGAACCGTTGCCTGCGTGATGGTTTTGTTTGGAATTGATATGCTTCTGACAACAGCGGTGCTTTCGCTGTGGGTTGGTATTTTCCCCTCCTTTGGCGTTGCTTTTGTCACACGAATTGTTGCGGGAATAATCAAAGCGGCGCTCCATTTTATTGTTATTTTTGCATTGAAAGGCTATCTTGAAAAGATGAGAAGGTTGAAAAAATGAGTAATGACTTCAAAAACTTTGCCAACAGCTTTCAGGCGGTGGCAAGATTACAGCTTGAGGGAATAACCTGTCTGATGAAGCATCTGGAAAATCCTCAGAACAGCCTGAAATTTGTCCACGTTGCAGGAACAAACGGAAAAGGCTCAGTTTGCAACTTTTTGCGCAGTATTTTCACAACAGCCGGCATCAAAACGGGATTATACACATCTCCCAACCTGATTTCGGTTTGTGAAAGGATTTCGGTTGATGGTGAGCTGATAAGCGAAGATGATATTAACCGTATTCTCGAAAAGGTTGAGAGTGCGGCTGAAAAAGTAAAAATTGAAACGGGAACCCTGCCCACCCAGTTTGAAATATGGACGGCGGCGGCTTTTTGTTATTTTCTGGAGCAAAAATGCGAATTGGTTGTTCTTGAAACGGGGCTTGGAGGCCAACAAGATGCAACAAACGTGATTTTACCCCCGGTGGCATCGGTTATAACCACCATTGACGTTGACCATGTTGAGTATCTTGGACACAAGATTGAGGGAATTGCCGAGGCAAAGGCAGGGATAATCAAAAAAGGCTGTCCACTAACGGTTTCGGCACGGCAGAAGATAGATGCAGAGGCGGTTCTGAAAAAACATTGTGACCAAAAACAAAACAGACTTATTATTGCCGATGAGCCTGTTCTCAAAGAAACAGACGGCTTTTGCGAGGTGTTTGATTATACCGCAAGTGACGGCAAATACTTTAAGGACATAAAAAGCGGCATCTGCGGTTTTTATCAGCCCGAAAATGCTGTTCTCGCAATTGAAACCGCCAACGCTTTGGGGATTGATGAAAAACATATCAAAAAGGGCATTGCCGAGGCTGTGCACAGGGGACGTTTTGAAATTATCCGCGAAAATCCTGCCGTAATATATGACGGAGCACATAATCCAAACGGCATGACTGCTCTTGCAAGATGTCTCAACCGTTATTTTCCCGAATGGGACGGTGCAACATTTATTATGGCGTTTATGGGAGATAAGGACATATCTGGGGAACTGGAAATTCTGAAGAATTATGGACTATTAAAGAATTCAAAGATTTTTGCCGTTAAAGTGAAAAACAATCCCAGAGCGGCAGAAACTGACCGGGTTTGCCGTGATGCCCGTGCCGTGGGTGCGGAGGTTGTGGGTTATGCAGAAATTGCAGATGCATATAAAGATGCCCTGAAAATCGGGAAGCCTGTTATTATCTGCGGTTCCCTGTATCTTTACAAGGACTTTGATGAAGTAAGATAAATTTAAGGTTCTTCAGCAAATATTTGGGTCATGCTGAGCCCCATTCCGTCATGCTGAGCTTGTCGAAGCATCTCATTCCGTCACCCTGAGCCCCATTCTGTCATGCTGAGCTCGTCGAAGCATCTTGGCTCTCCCACAGGGAGAGCTGTCACGAAGTGACTGAGAGGGGTCATGCTGAGCTTGTCGAAGCATCTCATTCCGTCACCCTGAGCCCGGTTCGTTGCATTCCCCAACCTTTGTCACAGAACCGAATTAAAAAAGCGCCTTTGGCGCTCGCCTGCGGTGGGCAGAAAAGGATACAGCTTTTTTCGTCCATGTGCGGTTCCGCCATCGGCGGAAAATTTCGCACGGACAATTTAATTTTTGTTTTTATATAATAGGAAATTCGCAATTTCCTATTATATAAAAAAGCCGATGCTGCGTTAAAACGCAACATCGGCTTTTTTAGACTAAAAATTTAACCTTTATCGGTGTTATTCTGAGCTTCTGCTTCTTTTATGCACTTCTCAATTGAAGGATAAATAAAATAGTTTGTTGTGAAACCAAACAACGCCACAAGGATAAGTGCTTCAAGCAGATAGAACACCGCCAGACCGGCAACGCTCATGAAAACAACCGTAATAACATACGGAACAGCAATGTGAACAACAGCCAGAATCAACAAAAGCAGCATATTCTTTGGTGCATTTGACATTGCAAAAATAAATGAGTTCTTGAGAATTGACTTCAGCGACAGCTTGAATGTTATCATTATCTGATAGATATAAAGATGCATCATCAGATATACCAACAGGAACAGGAACATAAACGCATTCAAAAGCGACAAAGCTCCGCCCATTGCCGAATAGAAAGTTACTGCCGTTGTAACGAGAACAAAAACAACAAGGTCAATTATCCACATACAAAAAGACTGCAGGAAGTTTGACTTTGCGTGTTCAAAAAAGTCAGCAACGGGGTAAACGTGCTCCTCACGACTGTAATTCCGCAGGATATATGTATAACCCGCCGTCACAGGACCCAAGCCAAAGAAAACCGTAAACAATATGGCAAGAACAAATCTGATGATTAGATCAAACCAAACAAGTAAATATGGAGCCGAAGCCTCTGTTTCCGAAATGTCATAAAAAACAGGAGCAACCGCATCGGTAATGCGGCTTGACAAAAATCCCATAACAATCATTGTTACAACAAAAAACGGGATTGCACTGACAAAATAAAGCAAGTTCAGCTTAACAAGATTCCACCATTTGCGTCTCAGAAGCTCAAAATAAATTGAAGTTCTTGATTGATTCGGGTCTCTTTTGGGAACACCGGGACCCGGTTTTGAATAATTAAAAAAACCAAACATTTTATACCTCACAAAAATTATAATATATAAGGTCGGTCTGTAAAAACATCGTTTTCACAGTAGTTTGCCATATATCGCAAACAAAAATGCATACGCATTTCACCGACTATTATTATATAACAAAACAATTGAAATGTCAATAGCAGTTGTCTTGTATAGGAATTGTACGAGCCGTCACAAAGCGACTAAGAGTGGTCATGCTGAGCTTGTCATTATGTCATGCTGAGCTTGTCGAAGCATCTTGGCTCTCCCACAGGGAGAGCTGTCACGAAGTGACTGAGAGGGGTCATGCTGAGCTTGTCGAAGCATCTCATTTTGTCACCCTGAGTCCCATTACGTCATGCTGAGCTTGTCGAAGCATCTAATTTCGTCACCCTGAGCGTAGTCAAAGGGTCTTCCCATAGATTCTTCACTGCGTTCAGAATGCCCCGCACACCACTCGAAAGGGTAGTCATTCTGAGCCATCGGCAAAGCATCCTCCACCCCCTCTTTTACCAAATCAACAACAAAAAAAGTCATCACATTTTGAGTGATAACTTATCTGTTTCTTATGAAATTATTAATTTTTACGTTTGTGTTGACTTTTACAAAAAATTGGTGTATAATATAAACAGATAAAGGGCAAGACCGCAAAACGGTTAGCCGAGAAACAGTTTAGTAACTGCCAATCTTAGCTGGAGGGGCAGTTACTTTTTTATGGTCATAATCAGCACAATAAGTGTAATTAAATACAACATTATGTACACATACTCCATAACACCACCTCCAATCTCCGCTGAAATCAGTCGGTATTAAAAGGTGGCTAACCGCCCTTAGACTTGCCCTGTTATCCGGTCAGATTTCTCTGACTTCTGTATTTTATCACATTTTGATAAAAAAAGCAAGAATATATTTATTTCCGTCACCCTGAGTCCCATTACGTCATACTGAGTCCAGTTCGCCGCATCTCACCTCCCTTGTGTAAAGGGAGGTGGGTTTGCAAGGCAAACTCGGAGGGATTGTTCATAGAAAGTGACCGAGGGAGAGATACAAAAAAATGTAACAAAAACTGCCCCGTCCCCAAACTGTCACGGATTGACTTGTGATGTGTTGTAGGGTTCGGCGGTTTCCGACGAACCGGATATTGTATTTGCGGAACATCCTAAAGGCTGTTCCCTACACTTCCACCTCATCCGCCTCATACCTCGGCACCTGTCTCGCCTGTCGGCTCGGTCGGCGATAAACGCTTGCCACTGGCAAGCATCACCCCTCAAGGGGAAGGCTTTGCATTAAAAAAAGCAGGCTTTCGCCTGCTTTTTTTATTACACAAAATCGTGTGTTGAATTACCAGTTATAAGAGCCTTCTGCATTGTACTGGAAGCTTGTCATATTTGTTTCAGCAACACCATACTGTGCAGCAACTGCAGCATTGAAGTCTGCAACATTTTCAATACCTTTTGTTGTATCAATTGTGATTGCACTTGTTGTGATAACGTCTTCAGCACTGAAACCTGTCAATTCAACAACGGGTGATTCATAAAACTTTTTCATTATAAATATCCACCTTTCTGATTAATTTCAAAGAAAAACTTATTTAACTTCTTCTGATACTGTGTAGTATGTATCTACAGAAATTCCATCAGCTTCTTCAGCTGTTACGCCATAGAAAGCAAGAACGTAGTCTACTGTACCATTACCTTCAAATGCGAAAGCTTTCTTATTGTTGTTAAGAGAGATACCGTATGCTTTAGCATTCTTTTCAGCAAGATCAGCAAGGTCAAATGATGCCTTGAATACTGCAACGTTTTCATATGTTACGTTGTCAGCAACAACATTAGCTGTGTTAGCAGCTACATCATCTGTGTAATCTACGTCTTTGTACTCAGGTTCAACAACTTCAGGTTCAACAACATCAATTGTGAAAGAAGCACCAGATGTAGCATTAGTCATCTGAGTTTTACCACCATCAACAGTAGCAACCAACTTTATTGCATCCAAATCAGCCTTTGCAAGGTCAGTCTTTGCCAAACCCTGAACTATAAAGAGTGTACCTGATCCCTGAATTACAGAGCTAAATCCCTGTTTTACAGCAAGACCATCAAGGTTTGCCCATGCAGCACCCATAATACCATCTGCGAAAGCAGGCTGGAATGTTACAGAAGAAGCAATAACATCCATAGCAGCATCAAAGCTTACTTTTGATGAATCATATTCAACAAAAAGGTCAAAACCTGTAACTGTATCAGCCTTTACTGTAGGATTGCCTGTAAAGTTAAACCAAACATAAAAGTTTGAACCGCTAGCAATAGACTCAGCAGGAGTAGCAGCATCATAGCCTGCACTCTTTACCAAATCAAGAGTAATTGTTGTATTATTTGTTCCTTCAACCACAGTTCCAGCAAAAACAACTGTACTCATAAGCATTGTGAATGCAAGAACTATAGCAAAAATTTTAGAAATTTTCATCATAATTTAAATCCTCCTCTTATTTCCAAGAATCAATAAGTTTCAAACCATACTGAAGAATCTTTGTTGCATCTGTTGAGTTACGATAGCCATCTTCGTTAACGTCAGCCGCAAGTGCTTCAGTTTCAGTATACTCAATAAGTTTCAAACCAATCTGCAAAGTCTTTGTAGCATCAGTTGAGTTCCAATAACCATCATTGTTTATGTCACCAATTGTATATGCAGGTGCATCTACACCATATGCTACAGGAACTACAATAAGGTCTTCGCCTGATGCATTTGAAGAAATGTAAAGTGTGAGATCTTTTTCGAGGTCAGCATCGGGAATGATGGGCAATACAGTAAATTCTACTGAATCACCTGTTGCTGTTTTCTGATCAATGTAAAGAATGTTATCGTCCACTGTGGGAAGAGCACTACCATTGATAAGAAGAACCCCATAATAAGCATCTTTCGTTGCATCTGTTGAAACAGCAATGCTGTCAGCTCCTGCTGTAACTTCTGTTACTTCCGGATCATAAGCAGCATCTTCACGTTCAACAACCTGAAATGCCGGATCTGCTGCAAATGATACAACTGAAAGCATCATTGTGAAAGCAAGAACCAATGCAAGAATGCTAAATTTTTTCATAATTTCCAACTCCTTTTTTTAAAACTATAAATTAATTAATGTGTGTTGAATTAATGTAATTCACCAAAATTTTTGCCAGCTGGGCACGGGTGGTTGTGTCCTGAGGGCTTATTGTGGAATCTGTCGTTCCGGAAATCAGCTTGTAATATACACCCCACCACATTGAGGGCTTTGCCCAGTCAGAAATCAGCCCGCTGTCCTCAAAATATCCGTTATACACAGGTGCAAGCAACATTTCTGTCCCCGATTGTCCGCCCGAATAGTAATGAAGAATCTTCATTGCCGCCTCTCGTGTGAGAGAGCCTTCGGGTTCAAAGGTCGTCTCTGAGGTACCGTTGATGAAATTTGATTTGTATCCCCAGGCAATTGCCGCCCTGAATTCCTCGCTCTGATTCTCAATGTCCACAAAGGGCACCGCAACGTCCACCGTCGGCGAACCGGCCATTCGCCACAAGACAGCAACAAACTGTGCTCGTGTCACATTGTCCTCAGGCAAAAAAGTTCCGTCAGCATTTCCCTTGAAAAGACCATTCTCGGTTGCAGCGTTTATGTATTTTTCCGCCCAATGTCCGGCAGTATCAGCAAACAAGTGTTCAAGAATCGGTTCCTCTTCAACTTCTTCTTGTTTTTCTTCAACCAAAGGTTTTTCGGCAACAACTTCGGTTGCACCAACAATTTCATAGGCAAGTTTTTCAACATTTTCATCGTCAAATGCAATATCAGTAACTTTAAAATCTAAGTTCTGTATATCTTCATTAGCAACAAACTTGTATAATACAATAACACCATCATCTTTAATAGGATAAGCTGTTGCCGCACCTACAATTGCACCAGTTGATGCTTTTGGATTCACAGCATTTATTGTACCTTTCAAAACTTCGCCCAGTCGCATTTCTGTACATTCAATTGAAGTATTTTCGGCAAATAATGCAAATTGAATTGAACAAAAGCCCGGATTATTGCTGATATAAGCTACCACTTCAAACTCCTCGCCGGCTTTCGGCAAAACCTCGGGAGTCCGAATTTCAATTTTTGCCGGTTGCTCCTCTGCACTTACAGGCACCCAAGCCATGGTAAGAATCATAACAAGCATCAGGCAAAAACTTAAGCCACGTCTCATATTACACCTCCTATCATCCGCCCTACTGCGCTTTTTTAAGATTAACGCATGATAACATACATTAATCTTATGTTCATTATACACCACCAAGCCTCGCTTGTCAATAATTTGACCCAACATAATCACCCCAAAACGGGGGTATAATTCACCAAAATTGCCGCCCCTTTTTTGTTACACTTTGCCCCCATTTCCGCCAATCCCTTGCCCCACAAGCCTTTTCACTCAGCCCTCACATCACCCTGAGCCAAGTTCGTTGGTTCTCACAAAGATTCTTCACTGCGTTCAGAATGACGCCAAGGAGGTCATGCTGAGCGTAGTCGAAGCATCTCACCCCGTCACCATGAGCCCAGTTTGTTGGATCTTTTCAGATTCTTCGCCCTTGGCTCAGAATGACACCAATGAGGTCATGCTGAGCGTAGTCGAAGCATCTCAACGTCACCATGAGCACAATTCATTGGGTCTTTTCAGATTCTTCACTGCGTTCAGAATGACGCCAAGGAGGTCATGC
>JAZRMZ010000039.1:0-4000 GCA_045647905.1 Clostridia bacterium | reverse complement strand
GTGCGGCTTATGTATTTGCTCCGCTACACAGTTTTGCGGCAGATGAGAATAAAAGCTCAAAGTGGACACAGCCAAACCGATATGACGACAGCAATCCTTACAATATTTATGTTGCTCCCGACGGCAAGGGCAACGGAAGCTTTGAAAGCCCTTGCGGTACCGTGGCTCAGGCATTGGCAAAAGCAGAAGCAATCCCAAAGGACGGAACCTATTCGTGCATCAGGATTGTTATGCGTGGCGGTGACTATATGTGTACTGAGCCTGTTGTAATGACGGTGAAGGACTCGGGTACAGCAGAGACTCCTGTGGTAATCACAGCCTATGAGGGTGAAAAGCCCGTTTTTGTCGGTTCTGAAAAGGTTGATGTATCAAAGGCGACAAAGGTAAAGAACAAGGATGTTTTAAAGCAGATTCCCAAGGAAGTACGTAACGAGATATACGAAATTGATTTGGGAGCACAGGGAATTTACGGAACAGGTTATGTTCCGCAGACATACTACGGTGTGTATGATTCCAAACCTCAGGCAAAGGTTGTTTTCAACGGTCAGGACTGCGTGTGTGCAAGATGGCCAAATGGCGATGAATTTGCCAAAGTCGGTACGGTTTATTATCCCGGAATAGAGTGGTTTTATTCCGAATATCACAACGGGTCAGGAATGGTTCCCAGCCTTGACGGCTTGCCGGGCTTTGTGTTCAGCTCCGATGCTCCGAGAGTTGAAAGCTGGGCAGAAGCAAAAGATGCATGGCTATATGGCTACTGGCGATATGGCTGGGCAGTTGACTCCACACGTATCAAGACGGTTCAGGGTAATATGGTATTTGCCGAAAGTCCCGTATCGTTCAGTGTTGTGAGAGACGGTATGTATTACATATTCAATCTTCTTCAGGAAATGGATGCTCCCGGTGAGTGGTATGTGGATGATGATACGGATATTCTGTACTTCTACCCCACAGAAAAGGTAACAGAAGATTCGCATATGGAAATTCTGACATATTCGGATTTGATGTTTGACCTTGACAATTGTAATTACGTAACCTTTGAGAGACTGGGATTCAAGAACAGTCTTGGCGGTGTTGTTGATGCAACCGGCTGTGATTATGTACAGGTATTCGGTTGTGATTTTGAGGGAATTCAGCTTGTCGGAGTTAAGTTCAGCGACTGTGACTATTCAGGTGTGCTCTCAAGCGATTTTTACAATATGGGTTCAACCTGTATAGAATTTGACTGTAACGACTGGCAAACCCTTGAAAACCGAAATTGTTATGCAGTCAACAACTACATCGAAAAGTTTGCACAGTATAACACCATATATAACGGTGCAATAGAGACGGGCTACAGTACGGGTATTTATGTTGCACACAATGTTATTCATGACGGTCCGTGTCAGGCAATTGGTTTTGGCGGACATACGGGAATATATGAATACAACGAGATTTATGACGTGTGCCAGACTGCGGCGGATATGGGAATGATGTATTCCTATTGGGAGTACAATATGGCAGGCGTAATTATCCGCTATAATTACTTGCATGACGCCAAGGGTACAGGTCTTTCGGGCTGGACACCGGCTATATACTGGGATGAGTTGTCCAGCGGAAACACGGCATACGGAAATGTTATTGACGGTGTGAACGGTGCTTTGCTTATGAACGGAGGACACAGAAATGTATTCAGAAACAATATTGTTTTGAACACTCCCACGGATGTGAAAGAACCGATGTCTCTTTATTCTCACGCATATAACTGGGGTGACTGGGACAGCAAGGCAAGCTGGAGAAGCCAGTTCCCTGTTCAGTCGGAGGCTTACAAAAAGAAGTATCCCGAGCTTTATCATGTGAATGAGAATGATGTGTATTTGTACCCTTACAACTGTTACTTTGATAACAATGTATTCTACAACGGTATGTATTTCAACTTTGATAATGAAAGTAAGAAATACATCACAATAGAGAACAATGTGGAATATCAGGCAGGCGAGGATATTGGCTTTGTTGATATGGAGAACAAAAACTATACGTTGAAGGCAGATTCGGTTGTGTTCCGTGACATTCCCGAATTCCAACCAATTCCTTTTGAAGATATAGGTCTTTATGTTGACGAATACCGTACTGAAATAAAGTAGGAGGAAAAGTATGGCAAGAAAAAAGAAGATAAGTGCCGTTGTTGCATTATTGATTGCAATGATTATTCCCACAAGTACATATGCTGTTTCTGTTGACAGGGCTTATCCGAATTCTCAGGATAATCAAATGGAAATTGAGGGTACGGCTGACGGAAACAAGGCATCTGTGGTGGTTAAGGATGCAAACGGAAATATTGAATATATCAATCTTATAGAGGATATAGACAATACTTTCGTGCAGAAGACTCCCATTGATGATTACGGTCAGAATATGGAGATTCTGGTCAATGACGGAACGGGAATTGTGGAGAAGACCGTGGATGCACCAAAACCCGGCAACGTGATTGGAGAACACATATTGACGGGAATGTATGTATCGGACGGCGGTACGGAAATCGGCTTTGGAGATGTTCTTAATCTGGAGCTTAATGATAACGACACAAGAGCAAAAATATATGCTGTGCTTACAGCCATATATGATGGAAACGGAGTGCTTCTTGAAGCAAAGAGCTATGTGCCCGAAGCGGTGGACGATGACAGAGAAAGCCTTAGCATCAGGCTGTATGCTCCGAGTGATATTTCAGCGACAGAAATGAAGATATTTGTATTCGATGAGAATATGCAGCCTTATTTTGAGGTGCTTCGTTACGGCATAAAAGCCGGTGATGTAATATATGTTTCACCTGACGGAAATGACGAAACCGGTGACGGAAGTGCAGAAAAGCCTCTTGAGACAATTGAGGTAGCACTCAATCAGATATATTACGGCGGCATTGAGAATGCAACAATATGTCTTGAGGACGGCGAATATGTTTTTGAAAATTCAGGGTTAAGACTGAACGGACAGAAGAACATCAGAATAACCGCTCTTGGAGATAATGCTGTCATAACAGGCAAAACAAATTTGCCGGCAGAAAAGTTCGGTATATCCGCCGACAGCAGAATACCGGCAACAGCTCAGGGAAAGGTGTATGAATATGACCTTGGAGCAGATGGCTACACCGGCTACGGCGAAGAGGTACTGCGTTCGGGAAATGCGGTACATACGCCCAGAGTAAGCTTCAATATCAACGGCGAAATGTGTACAAACGCAAGATGGCCTAACAACGATGAGTTTGCAAAGGTTGCAAGCGTGAACAAAACTGACAGCGGATTGAACTTCACAACGGGCTATGAGGGCACGGCGAACTGGGCAAGTGCAGACAATGCACATCTGTTCGGTTATTGGGCATACAACTGGCATGAGGACACATTGAAAATTAGCTCGGTGAGCGGTGATACTGTTGTGTCTGCCAACACACCTGTCTATGATGCGGTGGAGGGTGCATGGTATTTTGTTTACAACCTTCTTGAGGAGCTTGACGCACCCGGTGAGTGGTACATTGACAAAAATACAAACAAGCTTTATGTATATCCACCAAAGGGCGAGACAATAGAAGAAGCTTATGTGAGCTTCAATAAAAACGACCTGATTACACTCAACAATTGCGAGAATGTTGTGATTGATGGAATTAAAATCCGTAGCGGACTCGGAAACGCTGTTGTGATAACAAATTCAACAGGCTGTGAAATCAGAGGTTGTGATATTTCGGATTTCGGAGATACGGCAGTTGAATTTAAGTCTACCACCAATTGCGGAATTTATTCATCCGACATCCATGATGTGGCACAGAAGGCTATTTTGGTAAGTAATCAGAACTGGACTACCCTTGAAGATAGCCTGACAGTAATTGAAAATAACAAAATTTTCAATTATGCAAAGCAGGCAAGAGCGTACAGTACGGCAATGGACCTTGATTGGAGCGTTGGTGTATACATAAGAAACAATGAGTTCTTTGATGCAAGTACCGTGGCTGTAGGCGGCATTGGTCTTACCA
>JAZRMZ010000038.1:0-17040 GCA_045647905.1 Clostridia bacterium | reverse complement strand
CTTCAAGAATAAGCACCGCACCGGTGAGAATAAGGGCCGGAACTATCCCAAGAAGACCTGACGCAAAAACCAATGCCGCATAGGCATTTGCACTGATACCGAGTTTTGTTTTGTTCATAACCATTCCTCCGTTTATTTTAGAAATTTTACATAAGTATTTTACCAAATAGCACAAAAAATGTCAATAAATTGTTATACGCACAAAAACCCCTTGCAAAAAGGGGTTTTTGATTTATGTATTACGCTTTGCTTTCAGCTATTACTTTTTCAACAACATTCTGAGGTGCATCCTGGTATCTCTCAAATTCAAATTCATAACTTCCCTTTGCCTGAGTCATTGAACGCAAATCCGATGAATATGTATGCATCTCAGCCATGGGAACTTCGCCCTCAATAAGAGTGATTCCGTCGCCCTGAGGTGTCATTCCCAGCATCTGTCCGCGACGCTTATTAATATCACCGATAATGTCGCCGGTATAGCTGTCGGGAACAAAAACTTTCAGATGTCCGATGGGTTCAAGCAGCACAGGACTTGCCTGCTCCATACCTGCCTTAAACGCCAGCGAAGCTGCAGTTTTGAACGCCATTTCAGAAGAATCAACGGGATGATATGAACCGTCAACCAAAGTCGCCTTGAGACCAACCATGGGATAGCCTGCAAGAACACCCTGACGCATACTTTCCTGAAGGCCCTTTTCAACAGCAGGGAAGTAGTTCTTGGGAACAGAACCGCCAAACACCTTTTCTTCAAAGAGAAGACCGTCATCATAGGGTTCAAATTCAATCCATACGTGTCCGTACTGACCGTGACCACCGGACTGCTTTTTGTGCTTTCCTTCAACCTTGACAGGCTTGCGGATTGCTTCACGGTATGCCACTCTTGGCTCGGTGAGAGTTACGTCAACACCAAACTTGTTTTTGAGCTTATTGATGAGAATATCAATATGCTGGTCGCCCATACCCTTGATAATCATCTGACGTGTTTCTGTGTTATTTTCAAGAGCAAAAGTCTTGTCTTCATCCATGAGCTTATTGAGACCCTGACTGATTTTGTCTTCATCGCCCTTTGCCTTGGGAAGAACCGCCATTGAAGTATTTGGCTTTGCAAATTCAATTCCATCAATAACTATACGGTCACTGAGACTGCACAGCGTATCACCGGTATTTGTATTTGCAAGTTTTGTAACCGCACCAATATCACCTGCATTGAGCTTTTCAACTTCAATCTGCTTTTTGCCCACAACAGCAAAAATCTTACCGATTCTTTCGTTTGTTCCCGTAACCGAGTTATAAACGGTTGTGTCGGGAGTCATAATACCTGAATAAACCTTGAAATATGACAGCTTGCCAACATAAGGATCGGCAACGGTCTTGAAAACAAGTGCCGCCAACGGGTCATTAACATCAACCTTACGTCTTGCATCCGAACCGTCTTCCTTGTGTGCAATAAAGAAATCCTCCGATGAATCAGGCGACGGGAAGTAAGCAACAATGGCATTCATAAGCGATGCAATTCCAAGCTTGTTGAATGCACTTCCGCAAAGAACAGGAACAATATCACCTGCCGCAACACCTGCACGGAGTGCCTCATATGTTTCAGCAAGTGTAAAGCTTTCGCCTGCAAAATATCTCTCCATCATTTCTTCCGAGCTTTCAGCAACGGCTTCATTAATCATTTCACGAACAGGAGCAATGTCATCTTCCATACCTTCGGGAATTGGAGCCGTAACAGTCATATCGCCCATATATCTTCTTGCTTCGCCTTCAACCACATTAACAAAACCCGTGATTTTTTCGCCTTCACGAATGGGAACCTGCAGGGGAGCAATCTTTTTTCCGTATTTTTCTCTGAGCTGTTCAAGAACACCATAATAATTAACACGCTCGTCATCAACCTTGTTGATGAATATCATTTTGGGGATTCCGGCTTCATCTGCATACTTCCAAGCCTTTTCAGCCCCAACCGTCAAACCTGACTTACCGCTTAGAACAATAATTGCGGCGTCTGCAACCTTTATACTCTGCTGAACCTCACCAACAAAGTCAAAGAATCCGGGGGTATCTATAATATTAAACTTTGTGCCGCTCCAGTCACAAGTAGCCACTGCTGCACTAATCGAGAATTTACGCTTGATTTCTTCGGGATCAAAATCCATAACGGTGTTGCCGTCCTGAGTCTTTCCCATTCTCTCGATGGAACCTGCTGTGTTCAGAATTGCTTCTGCAAGCGATGTCTTTCCTGAGTTTCCGTGTCCTAACAGACAAAAGTTTTTGATTTTTGATGTTTCATACAATTTCAATTTTCAACCCTCCTAAATTTAGTCATTAACAACATAGCAACTACGCTGTCCGTTATTAATAACATAATTATACAACTTTTCTCCAAACTTTTCAACCAAAAACCAAACAATCTTTTTAATCTTTTTTGTGCATTTTTGACAAATCTTTTCTTTTAATTGATTTTGGAATATTGGTGACAACGGTTCTGGTTTTCAATTCCTTAAAACACTCAATTTTTTTATCAATTTCCGCAATTCTTCTGTGTATTTCCCTGATTTCTCCAAGAATCTGTTCCATTCTGAAAAAATCGTCAAACTCTTTCTTGAGATTTCGCACCCGGTCACTCCTTTGGGATTCGGCATCATCCTGCGGTTTTTCAGCATCTTCCCATCTGCATACCGTTCCGCTTTTTTGGTATCCGATTTCATATTTCACCATAGCTTCTGTGCAAAATTTATAAATTCCCAAGCTGTCAAAATCCTCAATATTTGCCCTTTCCAGACGTTGCCATACGCCCTCCTTTTTGGGAGCATAAAACAAATAACTGCCGTCAATCCAATACAAAGCAGATTCAGTAATTATCGGACACTTTGCAGTCTTTCCGTGCTTTTTTGTGAGATTTGTCAGGGAATCGGGATTCAACGCTTCTGCATACTTCAATCCCTCCCTGTCCTTAAAGCAAAAATAACCACCTGCCGAAAACACAAAATCAACCTCTCCCGATGTATGGATTTCGCCCTTTCCGCAACACAGCTTTCCTTTTGAATTGACATAGTACACATCATCTGTGTCAGCAAAAAAAATTGTCGAAGTCCAAAGCTCCGCAATTACCTCTGCCGAATACACTTCATCCCCCACAGCCTGCTTCACAAGGTTTCCATCTTGGGCATAAAAAATCTCTGTTTTGCGATTCCGATAAAACACAAAAATGTTTTCAGCCTTTATTTTCCTCCCAACGATGCCCTTTCCCCACCTGTCGGAAACATTCCTTATATATATCAAATCTCCTGCCTCATCGGTTGCAACAATATGTACACCGCCCCTGTCATCCAAAACAGCATCAAAATCAACGCACGACGGCATCAACTCCTCCGTTTTCGCATCGCTTATGCACATCAATGCACCTTGCTGAATTGTCAAAAGTTTGCTTCCGCACACAACATAGTTACAGAATTTTGCCATTGTTCCTCACCTCAGTTTATTTTATGCACCTTTTTCCCTTTGTATCATAAAATAAATCAGGTCATATTTTAGGAGGTATTTATATGAGCGAAAACTATGAAAGCTATACCGACAGCACCGCAGTTCACGCAGATTGCTGTCTTGAACAACAAAACCGTGCCAACCGCCGCAATGGCGACTTTGGCAATGGTGTTTGCATTAACACCAGTCAGATTTACGATTCCTGCAAAGACAGAGATTGCATCCGTGATCAGCGGGTGTATTTCACAAATTCAAGCCGCGAAATCATTGAACGTGCAATAAATGTCAAAATTAAAAAAGCTGAAATAATCTGGGTATACACAACCGTTGAACCCGTACCTTTCAATCGCGGTTCTTATGCCGTTGACATGAAGTTCTTTATTCGTGTTACCTTAGAGGCATTCCGTGGAGTTGCCTGCCCCGTTGAGGTTGAAGGTCTTGTGACCTATGACAAAAAGGTTATTCTGTTCGGCTCGGAAGGGAATGTGAAAATCTTTGAATCAACCTCCGGTCAAAGCTGTGAAAACGTTGCCGAAATGTGGCAGAAAACAAAGCTCCCCACCGCTGTTGTTGAAGCTGTTGACCCCATTGCCCTTTCAGCCAAGCTGACAACAAAGGACGATTCTTGTTGCTGTGATTGCTGTGACAATTACCCTGCAATCCCCGAAAATATCTGTGCTTGCTTCAATGACGAGCTTTATGTGGGTGATGACGGCAAAATGGTTTTTGTAACCCTTGGACTTTTCAGCATCGTCCGTCTTGAACGCAACACCCAGATTTTGGTTGAGGCAACAGACTTCTGCATTCCCTGCAAGGAGTGCCCCACATCAACAGAAAACAACCCCTGCGAGCTTTTCAACACAATTCGTTTTCCCTTTGACGAGTTCTTTCCTCCCAGAAAGGGTGCCGAAGAAAATGATTGTGACTGCGGATGCGGTTGTGAATGTAATTAGAAAAAATAAACCTTTAACAAATGTTGGAAAGATGCTTCGACTTCGCTCGGTATGACGATGTTCTGTCATTCCGAGTCAATAACGAAGAATCTTATGAGTTACAGACAAAAAATCTGCCCCATCGTGAAAGACGGGACAGATTTTTTTATTTTATTGATTTTTTCTTGCTCTGAATAACATAATCAACTGAACTATAATCATAATCAGATTAACAACAAAAAGAAATGCAGCAATCATTGCACAAATCACAGCAACAACATCATCTGCAAGCAATTTCCCCAGCACATACAGCTTCGCATCATTCTTCACCGCCGCAGGCAAAACCAGATGCATAAAAGCAAAGGTCAAAAGACTCAACCGAATTGCACCGGGAAGATTCAAAGATTTGTGTGCCCTCTTTGCCGAAATAAAACTAATCAAAAGCAACACAACTGCCTGAACCGCAAAAACCGGCGCAAGCATCTGTCTGACAACATCGCCGTTAATCAGCCAATACAAATAATATGTACAGGAAACCGCAAAACACACAACTGTCAATGTTCCAAGCCTCAATAAAGTCGACCTCTCCTGACCGTTTTTCATCGTGCGGATATTCAAAAACAACGCAAAAATAAGACTCAAAACAAAAACCCCTGTAACAACTCCTGTCACCAAAAGCTCCATTATCTCACCTCAAAATTATATATATTTTGTTATCTCTCAGTCTTTAACAATATCCCCAACCCCATTGAGAATAAACTTGGGTCGGTAAGGGAACTTATCTATATCTTCTTTTGCTGTCACACCGCTTAAAACAAGAACCGTATCCACATTTGATTCAATTCCCGCAATAATATCCGTATCCATACGGTCACCGATAAAGGCAATTTCCGTACTATGACACTCAAGCAGATTAAGTCCGTGACGGATCATAATGGGATTTGGTTTTCCAACAAAATACGCCTTTTTGCCCGTTGCAATCTCAATGGGCGCAATAAGTGAACCCGTTGCAGGCATAACACCCTTTTCTGTGGGGCCTGTGATGTCGGGGTTTGCACCGATAAGCTTTGCACCCCTATTCACAAGCTCAATTGCTTTTTCAATCTTTTCAAAGCTGTATGTACGCGTTTCACCCACAACAACATAATCGGGGTCAACATCATTCATATAAATCTTTTTGTCATAAAGTGCTTTTGTGAGAGCTGCCTCGCCGATAACATAAGCCGTACAACCCGGATTCTGACTGTGCAGGAACTCAGCCGTTGCCATTGCACTGGTATAGAAATTCTTTGCAGGAACCGAAAGTCCCATTCTTTCAAGCTTCATGCTCAACTCATGGGGAGTACGTTCGGGACTGTTTGTAAGAAAAACAAAACGTTTGTTGTTGTTCAGCATCCAGTTCACAAACTCCGCAACGCCGTCAAGTATTTTATTTCCGTGATATATAACACCGTCCATATCACATATAAACCCAATTTTCTCCTTAATTTCTTTCATTTAACTTTCTCCTTCTGTAAAAATTTTATCCAAGCAGGACATCCGAAACAAGCATAACGCAAAATCCCACTAAAAGTGCATAGGTTGCACTGCGTTCACCGCCGTGGGCATGGGTTTCTGGAATCATTTCGTCACTTACAACATAAATCATTGTTCCCCCTGCAAAAGCAAGAGCAAAGGGCAGGATAAAGGACGCAACATTCACTGCAAAAAAACCGATAAGCGTACCCACAACCTCAACAAGCCCCGTTATCATTGCACAAACAAAAGTTTTCTTTGGTGAAACACCTGCCGCCAGCATGGGCGAAATTATCACCATACCTTCGGGAATATTCTGCAAAGCAATTCCTCCTGCAATCATAAGGGCTCTGGATGTATTTCCCGAACCGAATCCGACCCCTGCCGCAATACCTTCGGGCAGATTATGAATTGCAATTGCCATAACAAAAAGAAGAACCTTGCTCAAATCTGCATTGCTGTGCTGTTCTTCATCTCCTCCAAGAATTTTGTGCAGATGAGGCACAAGCTTGTCAATCAGATTCAAGCAAACCGCCCCTGCAAAAATACCCGCAACTGTTATGACAATGCCATATTTTCCGCCATATTCCAATGACGGAACAACCAAGCCAAAAATCGCCGCCGCAAGCATAACACCTGCCGCAAATGACAAAATTATGTCAGAAAACCTGTGCGACATTCTTTTGAACAAAAAGCCGATTACAGACCCGATTATTGTAGCACCACCAACGCCAAGAGCAGTGATTAAAACCATCTTCATCGCACATCCTCCTTGTCAATATCAGACTAATTATTCAATATTTTGATAAACAGGCGGGCTTTCCTGAACAAAAGGATAACCCTTTGTTCTGCAACTGAACAAACAAATGCTTCCCGCAAGGGGCACAATCAAGTACAATATCAAATACAGCAGCGATTTTTCCGGAACCGTTGATTCAAAGATTTTGTACACGCAGATTGAAGAACAAATTGTCTGAACAATACCGATAACCCCAATAACCAACAAAGGTATATACATCAACAGAACCAAAGCTATTGTTTCTTCTTCACCCGTTACCGAACCCGCAAGTGAAATCATCATTATCACAAAGAAAGAATACGCAATCACAAAACCCGCGGTGCATATTATCGACAGAGTAAGCAAGGTTATTCCCCATCTTTTTTTCAAGCCCCTTTGACCGTCATATTCATCGGCAATGGCACCCAATGCACGACTACGAGCCACGGGAATCCAGGCAAGCCAAGGATACGAAACTCCTCTTCTTTTTCCAAGACCGTGAATACCAATTGAAGACAAAACATAATCCACAATCCCAACAGCAAGGATCAACAAATATAAAAGAACAATCACCACGCCCAGAATCGGCATCCAATCGGGAACCTCCACTCCCATTCCGTATGGAGACGGAATTTCAATTGGTTGCACAACCGTATTATTCATAAAACAACCTCCTTTTGTATGATTTTATCTTAACACATACAAACCAATTTGGCAATACATTTTCAAAATTCTATTTACTTTTCGTCCTTTGTTTGCTATACTAAATTTACCAAATTAATCCGAGGTGAATTTCAATGATAACATTAAAAAATAAAAGCATTACCCTCCAAATCAATGAACTTGGAGCTGAAATGAAAAGCCTTTCAGCAAACGGCAGAGAATATCTCTGGAACAGCAATCCCGATGTCTGGGCAAGCTCCTGTCCTCTTATGTTCCCCATTTGTGGCGGGCTCAAGGACGGTAAATATATTTTTGACGGAACAGAATATACCCTACCAAAGCACGGCTATGCGAAAAACACTTTATTTGAAGTTGAATCTGCAACCGACACAACGGCTGTTTTTCTTCATAAATCAAACAACGAAACAAAGGAACACTTCCCCTTTGATTATGAGTTAAGACTCATTTATACTCTTGACGGCAACTCTGTCAGAATTGAATACAAGGTTGACAACAAATCCGACAAAACAATGTATTTTTCAATCGGCTCACACGAGGGCTACTACACTCCCGAAGGAATTGAAGATTATGACGTTGTTTTTCCGCAAAATGAAACCCTGAACGCTTATGTTCTTTACGGCAACCTTCTTTCCGACCAACAGCTTCCCATCATAAAAGACACAAACATTCTTCCCCTTTATGACAAGTATTTCACCGTTGATGCACTTGTTTTCAAGGATTTAAAATCACGCTCGGCAATGCTCCGAAACAGAAAAACAGGAAAAGCCGTAAAGATTGATTTTGACTATGCCCCCTATTTCCTTCTCTGGCACAAGCCCAATGCTCCTTACATCTGCCTCGAACCATGGGCAGGCGTTCAAGACATAGTCGGTTCAAGTTATGACATAACCCAAAAAGAAGGTATTCTTTCACTTGAAGCAGGAAAAACATATCTGGCAGAACACACAATAACAATTGTTGAATAGAATCGCGAGGTGATATTTGTGCTCCATAAAGGCCAAAAATATCACCTCAAAAAATTTTTTAAAAAAATTTTAAAAAAAGTATTGACAAATTCAAACATTTGTTGTATACTCTAATAGTTGCAACGGCAACGGACAAAAAAATGCACCTTTAGCTCAGCTGGTAGAGCACCTGACTCTTAATCAGGGTGTCCAGGGTTCGAGTCCCTGAAGGTGTACCAGAAACCGATGAAATCAATGATTTCATCGGTTTTTTCTTTTGTTTTCTTCTTGTCGGCAGAACACCTGATTTTTAACAAAAAAATATAAAATCAGGAGTGCAGAAAAATGAGAAAAATCCAAATGAAAACAAGTGAAACAGTAGCAGAAATTTTTGACAGTTTTATAATGACAAGAAAAGCAAAAGGTTTAAGCGACAAAACAGTTTCTTCTTATCAATCACATTTTAAGTCAATGCAAAACCACTTGGACGTTAATGTTCCAATAGACGATTTGACAAGAGCGGATTTGGAAAGTATGGTCGCAAGTATGCGTGATTCAGGTCTTGCGGCAAATTCTATAAGCAGTTATGTAAGAGTATTGAAAACTTTTCTTTCTTGGTGTAATGACGAGGAAATAACGCAAGTAAATATGCCGAGATATAAAAGTGAGGAAACAATCAAAGAAACATATACAGACAAAGAATTGGAGCGGCTTTTGAAAAAACCAAATATGCGGACGTGTGCCTTTGCCGAGTATCGTACTTGGGTAATTATCAATTTACTTGTAAACAACGGTACACGTGCCGCAACGGTCAGGAATATAAAAAATAAAGATGTTGACTTGGAAAACCTTGTAATTTATTTAAGACATACCAAAAGCAAGAAAGCACAGGTCATTCCGCTTTGTACAGAATTATGCGGCATACTAAAAGAATATATGCGTATTCGCGGCGGCGGAGATGATGATTTTCTTTTTCCAACAGAAAACGGTGAACAGTTAAAGGAACACGGTTTGCGGAGCAGTATAGCACGTTACAACAACAGACGAGGAATAGAAAAAACAAGCATACACGCATTTCGTCATACCTTTGCACGTAAATACTTGGTTGATTGTGGCGGCAATGCTTTCACGTTACAGCGGCTTTTGGGACATTCTACACTTGATATGACAAAGCATTATTGTGCTATATTTGACGCGGATATTGCAAAGAACTATGACAGATTTTCGCCACTTGCACAAATGAAATCCAATAGCATAAGAATAAAAATTCAGAAATCACGGTAATAACGAAATATGACGAAAATGAGCGGGAGAAAATTGCTCTCCCGCTCCTGTTATAAGTTATTCAATATTTCTTTTGTCTACACACGGCACACGTCAAATGTACGGTAGTCTGTTTCTTTTGGAATCTGCGTGTTTAAGGCGGGTTTGTATTGCCTGATATACTCACCCTCTTTTGTGCCGATTTCGTCTTTTACGGCATTGTAGCCGTGACCTGTTGCATAATATAAAACGTCAAAGTTTATTGTATGCCCTTTGCGTTGTGCCTCGGCTAATATTCGATATTTCAACTCTGATTGGCTTTTAATACCTACATAATGCTATGCAACACGTTTTAACATATTATGGCTCTTACCGATATAAACAATATTGTTGTCTATTTTAATGCAGTAAATACCCGCTTTTTCGTATTTATCCGCAAGACATTTACGTTTCAGAAAGTTATACATATTTGTTTCATAGTTTGGCATTAGAATATAAACTCCTTTTTTCTTTCTGCTTTTGGTACAGGGATTTTTATTATCTTCTCTTTTGGAATATAGATGTTTTCCGCTCCGTTTAATACACTATTATTTATCCCATTATTATTTATTTGAATTTCGTTATTATTTATTTCTCTATCCTCTGTCGGTACATTTGGAGCGGCTCGGTCAACACAGGACACGTCAGGCGTACATTCTTCAAAATTCAATACGTCATTCGGCGTTTGAGTTATGATAGATGCTTGAATGTTCCCGTGGCTCGTCTGTGGTGTTTCAAAAAAATTATAGACGTTTCCGCTCCCTTGAACAAGATAACCTTTATCAATTAACTTAATAAATTGGTCTTGATATGTGGAGCGGGGCATTCCTGTTGCCTGTCGTATGGCGGTAGGCGATAATGCAAGATTATATCCGTCTGCATTTGAGGCAAGATATAAATAAAGCATTAAGGCGTGTGCTCCTAAATCACGGGCAGCGGCTTGCCAATTTTCGTTTTTAATACCGAGAAAATTTGATTTTGCCGCCTCTCGGTTTATATGAATTACCCTCTAATTTGGATATGTAATAACATTTGGCATTTTAAATGCTCCTTTCATTTTCCTAATTTGTTTATCATATCATTTAATTTATCTATTGCCTTTGTTTCAAGTAAAACATCAATCTTTGACATTATTTCGTTGATGATTTCTTTTTTGAAATTCTCCCGCTCTATTCTTTCGTACATTTCTTTTCTGATTTTTTCTGTTTGATAATTATAGCGAGTTTGTAGGTCATTCGGCAAATGTTCCATTTCGTTGTATTTGTCAACTAAACTCTAATATCTATACAATGGGGTACACGCTCCTTTCATCATATTTTTTGAAATTTTTTATCTTTAACTTTCTATAAATATTATATCATATTTTTTTGAAAAAATCAAAGTAAGACCGTATCACGTTTAGGTTTTGAACGATAGACGGCGGGGTATATTTCGGGAGAATAAAAAAGTCGCACCCCATACCACAAAAAGCGAGGCTATCACTCTTTTGGAATGTTTTTTGAATTTTACCGTCACCGTCTGATTTCATTTGAATTCTATTTGATTTTATTAAATTCTGACAGATTTTCATAAAATATATATGGAACTTTACAAAATTAACTAAAATTCGCCTTGTTTTCTGTTGATTTCGATGAAATTCAATAAAATTTGAGAAATTTCGCGAAAACTCTTGACAATATATATATATATATAATTGTATGTGGGTTTTGTGCGTTCTGCACAAAATACTACATTTTTTTATTTTTAGGAGGTAAAACAAATGAGAATTACACTTGACACAGACAAAGGAATTTTTATAGTTCCTAACACTTTCAAAAAAAATTTGGAAAAGCAGAATGAAATTCTGAAAAAAGCGGGTGTTTCTGAAGATAAGTTAATCACAGAACGCAAGTTTATAGAAGAAGCAATAGCAGAAGCATTCGAGCGTCCTGTTTTGACTAAGGAACAGTCAAAAGATTGGAATCCTAATTTGGAAAAACAGGTGGCTAAATAATGGCGGCGCGCGTTACACAAGCAGAAAAAGAAAAAATGTGGCAGTTGTATCAAAAGTTAGGTACATTTACAGAAGTGGCAAAGAAAATGCGCCGCGATCCAAGCACCGTTTCAAGATATGTTCACGAATTTGAAGCGGCTGTCGGTGCGGCAAGTTACATTTTAAATCAAATGTAGAAAGGAGTTTTACTATGAAAATAGAAAATAATGCAACGGAAATACTCAAATTCGCTAAGGCAGAATTTTTGGCAACAGATGATATGATAGACGATATGGAAACTATTTTAAGCACAATGTCTTCTAAGGAAGAAATTGAATACGCTTTTTTATCAACATTTCTTTATCATAATAAAATGAGTGAAAGTATTGTTAACGCAATCTGTTGGATAACAAACAAGAAATTATATTATATCGGTAAGAATGGAAAATCGAGTGTTTTTGTATCGGGTAAAAACTCAAGAATTATGGCAAGTATAGAGTTAAAAGATGTTCATTCTATTGGAAGCGGAAAAACATTTATTCAAGGTCATTTTATTACATTTGAGGTAAAGAACGAAGACTTCAAGTTCCAATCCGTTGGATTAGATTGTAAAACTATAATTAGTGTACTTAATAAAGCAATCGAAATTGCAAAAGAAAATGTATCAAAAGAGGGGCAAACATTTGTTCAAGAATTATCTGCGGCGGATGAACTTAAAAAATTCAAAGAACTTCTTGATATGGGTGTAATTACGCAAGAAGAATTTGATGCAAAGAAAAAACAATTACTCGGTTTATAATACATATACGGAGCGGCACAAAACCGCTCCGTTTTTCTTTGTGTTCGTAAAGGTACACCTTTATAAACACATAAAAAGCACGTGTTTTCTTTGTTTGTAAAAGTTTTAAATAAATTTGCGAATATATTCGTAAAATACTTGACATTTACGAACACTTATGGTATAATGAATACATAATCACAAAGGAGGTTTACAAACAATGGAAACACGCACATACTATTATGCAAGGGTGTCAAGCAAGGAACAAAACCTTGACAGACAGATTGAGGCTTTTAAGGCTCTTGGAGCAGACGAGCGGGACATTATCACCGACAAGGAAAGCGGAAAAGACTTGAACAGAACAGGCTACACCGCATTAAAAAATGCAATGCTCCGCAAGGGTGATACACTTGTTGTAAAATCCCTTGACCGTCTTTCAAGAAACAAAACGGACATTAAAAACGAGTTGCAATTCTTTAAGGATAACGGCATACGTTTGAAAGTCATTGATTTACCTACAACAATGATGGACTTGCCACAAGGTCAAGAATGGGTTTTTGAGATGGTGAACAACATCTTGATTGAGGTACTCGGCACTATTGCAGAACAGGAAAGAAAAACAATCAAAGCAAGACAGGCGGAAGGCATTGAGGCGGCAAAGAAACACGGCAAGAAATTAGGACGTCCCGCACTTACATATCCCGACAATTGGAAAAAGGTGTATGCGGATTGGAAAGACGGAAAAATCACCGCAAAAATGGCAATGGAATTGACCGATACCAAAAGAACAAGTTTTTATAAACTTGTGCAAATGACGGAAAGCAAATAACTGTTGACTTTTTAAGTAAAATAATATAGTATGTAAATGTAAAATCAAGTGTGCAACCGACTTGAAGAATAAAGTGATTAAATTGAAAATTGTCGATTTCATCGAATTTGATATGGCATAACTTGCCCGAAAAGGGCAAGTACCACTCTTAATCAGGGTGTCCAGGGTTCGAGTCCCTGAAGGTGTACCACTTAAAACCTTAGAGCCACAAGGCTTTGAGGTTTTTTCTTTTCTATTCGCGCATCTTTCAAGAGCTCATTTTCTAACATTTTTCTAACATTCGTTTTTTCAGGTAAGCAACCCATTTAAAGTATTTCCAAGCTCCTTTTTATGTGCCATATCAATATGTCCGTAAATATTCATTGTTGTTCCTATGTCCGCATGTCCAAGCCATTCTGAAATTTCTTTCATTTGCCAGCCTTTCAATATAAGCAAGCTTGCGGTCGTATGTCTCAAATCGTGCCAACGAATATGCGGCAAGCTATTTTTCTTGAGGCATTTCCATAATTCGTGAGACGGGTATGTGGGATAGTAGGTACTTCCGTCTTCTTTGGTAAAAATATAATCGTTCTGCTCATAACAATTCCCAAAGATTCTTTTATTATTTTCCTGAGATGATTTAATTCTTACCAGAATTTCCTTCACTTCATCAAGCAATGGATATGTACGCATACTTGTTTTATTTTTGGTCTTATCTTTTGCAATAACGCTGTTCTGCACAACAACAGTGTGCTTAATGGCTATGGTATTTTTCTTAAAGTCAACTGCATCCCATTTAAGACCCATGAGCTCCGAACGGCGAAGTCCATACAACATAGTAATGTAAATCATATCGTGAAGTACTGTTCCCTCTACACAGCTCAACAATCTTTTGCATTGCTCTACTGTACAAAACTGTGCTACTGCTGCTTTTTCTTCACTCTTTGGAATTCTGGCATACTCACAAGGATTGTTGTTCAGAATTCCATCTCGAATTGCTTTTTTCAAAACAAGGCTAAGTACAACCTTATGAAGTTTGATGGTGCGTGCTGATAAACCGCCCGGCTTACCATCCAATCTTCCTCCAACAGATTTGCAGTTATAATATTCTTCTATGTCACTGATTTTCACATCCTGCAACATAAGTCCTTTGTTTTTAAAATACGGAATGATGTGCTTTTCTGCATATTGTACATACCCTTCATAGGTCACAACATCTACATGATTTTTCACATTCAAAAGCCACTCTTCTATATAATCTGCAAAGGCTATTTTTTCAAACCCCTTGGGATTGCTGTTATACTGCAAAACAAGTTTCGCCATCGCTTCTTCCGCCTTCCGTTTGTTGCCCCGTTTTGCCTCTATATGGAATCGCATATCACCCTTGCTAAAATTTCAATTCTTCAACAAACACCTTAATACTTGCAACACTACAAAAATGCATTAAGAGCAATTATTACACCTATTATTTCAAATACATAATAACGTAACAGGCTATGAGCATACCTTCATAGCCTGTTTTTGTAGGAGCAGTCATAAAACTACTACGCTATAAAAAGTCTAACTTTTTGGGGTCACATCAAAAAAAATTCGCATCGGCTGTCCGTATTTTTATAGGTATGTCTTTACACCAAACTGAAAGAAGCAATATACTCTGCATCTGATTCGAGCTTTGGATCATTTTGTTCAAAGATAATATTCAAATTGTTTTCTTTAGCAGTCAGGTCAAAGTGGCAAAGGGCAATGCCCATATCAATCATTTGCATATCAAGCTTTGAAGCACGAGCAAAGCCCTTGCTGCGTTTCAGGTAAAAGTGAACTACATTATCGCAAACAACAACACGCCAGGGTTGTTTGTTTACTGCAGACGGAGCAAGTCTTACCATTTCCAATGCATCAAGCCAGTTGCCTGCTTTTTCTTTCATCAATGGTGCATCAAATGCGCCATCAAAGAATAATTCTTCAAAAGGCAAGCGCTCATCGGCTTTAATAGCCTTTCGCATCATACTCTCACGCAAAGACATTTTCTTGGCAGGATATCCAAGTGCACTTGCACAAGGCATAATTTCGTCATTATCCAGCTCCATAGCCTGTTCAAAAGCAGAACGGTTCATAGTTCCGCCAAGCCAGACAGTCCCGATTCCCATAGACTGAGCATACAATATCAGCATTTCAAAGGAATATCCAAATGCCACACTCGCATTTTCCGTGCATTTGATTTTACCGCCAACATACAAATCTGTACCGACCACAACAGGACAGGTAAGACCATATTCCTTTGCATTCATCAATTTGAAATCAACGGGTATTTTAAACGGATTTTCTATTGTCTGTGTAAAGACTGTCAGTTTCTCTATATCGTTTTTATCAAGCTCTCTGCCATCATATGTCCTGACACTTCTTCTGTTTCTAATATGTTCTGTAATATTATCCATAACGCCCTCCCGATTAGTTATTTCTCTATTTCATAAGGCCAATCGATAATACCACCGAACTCTTTTACATTGGTGTAACCGAGTTTTGCAAGGCTTTCTGATGCGATTTTACTTCGTCTGCCTGAACGGCAATATACAAGAATCTGTGCATCCTTGTCGGGTAGCATTTCTTCTGCCTTGTTTTCTATTTCGGTATATGGAATCTGGATTGCGCCGTCAATATGTCCCTCGTCAAACTCGTCCTGTTCTCTTGTGTCTAAAATGATATGTTCCTCGCCTGAGTCCATTATCTTTTTTGCATCAATGGGCGTAATCTGTTCATACATCGCTTTTTCTCCTTTTTCAGCTATTATTATGGATGTGGGGCCATCCGCTCCGCCGATAATTCCAATACTTGTAGCATCTCCGCAAGCGGTAAGGAAGATGCAGAGAATAGCTGATATAATGCATAATATTTTCTTCATATGGTTTACCTCTATATTTTAAGTTCAAATAACCCATGTGTATTACAGTAATAATACATCTTCCCGCCACGCATTTGCGGAAAGTGCAGCTCTCCGCCTTGCTCCGGATAGAGCCTTATGTTGAGCACTCTGTCAAAGCGAACATAAGAAATAAAGGAAATATAGTGTTCCTTTGTCATAGGATGCAAAAATGTGATATAAAAATCATCTTCCATCTTTTCAACATTTAATTTGTGTGCTTCATCAGCCTCTTTTGCAACGAGAGATGAAAGTTTTGTCCCACAGCACACAATTTCAGCATTTCCTGCACCTGTGAGTATATTCCCACACTTTTCGCAAACATAAAATTTTGTTTTCTTCACATTTATAACCTCCGATTTTATTTTGGTATTTCGCCTTTTATACCTCATTGCAAACCTTTATAATTTTGTCTGCCGCACCTTTTGCACCCGAAGAGTTTTTGAACCCTTCAGCAATCTTCCTGGCATTTTGATTATAGGTGTCATCACTGAATATTTTATTTATTGCACTCAAAACTAAAGCCCCGTCTAATTTATCAAGTTTTATACCTGCGCCAAGCTGTGAAACTCGCTCGGCAACACCTTTTTGTTCTGATGTTTGCGGTAGCATAACAAGGGGAACTTCAAAATATAAACTTTCACTGACACTATTCATTCCGCAGTGTGACACAAAGACATCAGCTTTTTCTAAAACAGCAATTTGGTCAACATGTGAAAAAATTGATATGTTTTCAGGGAGCTTTCCAAAGTCCTCAATAGACACCAGATTACCAACTGACATAATTACTTGATAATCTGTATTTGCTAAGGCAGATATACAAGATTTGTAAAAAGGTATCATATTATTATTGACGGTTCCCATTGATATATAAATCAGTTTATCCCTCTTTTTCTCTATTTTCTCGATTGCAGGACGAATTGAAGG
>JAZRMZ010000037.1:0-12115 GCA_045647905.1 Clostridia bacterium | reverse complement strand
TTGACCTTTGCCGCCGTAACAAAGGGATAATACCACTCGCCCACTTTGCAGTCAGAATAATTATTTTCACCCATACCGTCTGTAGTAAGCTCCATCGCAAGGATAAGCAACTTCACAGTTTCTTCACGGGTCAGCGTTCCTGAGGGGTCAAATTTTCCATTGCCTTTTCCTGAGATTATTCCGCGTCTACTCAGCTCGGTTATCTCATTTTTTGCCCACTCATAACCTGCAATGTCAGCAAAAGCATTTGTTGTTTCTTCCTTTTGAGACCCATTGTCGGTCACCGGGGGAATAACAGGCTTTGAAGCACCGCCAAGACTCATTCCACCGCCGCCACCGCCGCCGGAAGAAGAATGTCCTTTTTCTGTTGATGTGACTTTGTCTTTGCTTTTCAATTCATCCAGAATATCAGAAACTTCCTCATCCATTCCGTCTGCATAATCAGCCTTTACGGTTGCCATGCTCTTTGAAAGCTTCTTTGCAATATCAAGCATTGAATATTTTGTTGAAAGTGTACTTTCTTCGATACCCAACTGCTCGCTGTAATTTGTGAGTGCATATACAATATCCTCCGAGCTTCCGTCGGCAACAAGGCACAGTGCCGAAGCACGTCCTATTGCATTTGCCACAGCTTTTGCCGTTGTGGGTTCAGACTTCTGAACTACCGAAAGAATCTCCAAGAACTCATCCTCGTCGTAGCTGTCCGTAAACACATCAGGCATTGAGCCGATATATGGAGTTATGTCGGCATCATTTTCAAAAAATGCACCGTCAATTACTATTGCAGCCTTTGCAGCCGCCGTAATGGCTTCAACGCTGTTCCAGTTCTTGATATTTTCATCAAACAAACCTTTTTCAATGCCTTCCTTTGCCAGCATAAAGCTCTTTGCCATGGTATCAGATGCAAGAAGCTCGTCTGCAACAGTTCCGAAAAATCCGCTGTTTTCCTGAACCAGTTCAGCAAAACTTTCTTCCGAAACATTTTCAAAGGCACGAACTACAGCTGATGTATCAGTATTTGCAAATACATAACTGCTTTCCGAAAGCACTGAATCCGAATTATCTGTTGCAAAAACAATACCGTATTCTCCCTCTGCCGCATCGCTCGGCATCGTATAATCGAATGTATACTTCCATTGTGAATTGTCGTTCTTGGGTGACTTTGCAATAACATGTGCAAAAATGTCATTTGCACCAAAGCTTTCCGCATTTGCACCGGGCTTCAAAATAATCATTGCCATAACCGAACAGTCAGCACTGACTGTTGCACTGATACTTGTTCCAATCTGATTATATTCAATTGAGCCCTCATATTCGTCCTCGTATGTAGGACGTTCTGTTTGTTTGCGGAGATTTTCATAATACTTTATGATTTCTCTGCCTTTGATGAGAGCCGCTTCCCATATGCCGTTTGTTCCGTTCTCAACTTCTACTGTTATTTCAAGGCTGTTGGGAGCACCTGCATGTGCCACGGTACTCTCAGCATAAACAGTTTCCGTGCTGTCATCAGTGTTGCGTACAAAAATACCAATCAGCTTATCAGCTTCTTCGCCGTTTAATAATTCGGTGCTGATCCGAAGTTCAGCATCACTTGCCGATGCATTAATATCAGAAATTATATAATCGCATCCGCTTTCTGCCACATAGTCACAGATATCCGAACTTTTGGCATATGCCTGCAAGGTGCTTATTGACAGACGGTTATAATTGTTTGCCGCACCTGTCAAATTTGTTGCGTGTGGTTTGATAACACCCACATAGCGATATTCATTATCCTTGAATTCTTCAGGAACTTCAATAACCACAAGTCCGCTGTCCTTCACCGAATCACGGTTAAGAGTATCAACCTCGGCAATAACGTCATAATGACCTTCACTGAAGTTATCCTTTGCACTTGAATAACTGTCGGTGGCAACAATTTTGAAAGCATTCCCGTAATCCGCCGAGCTTTCCTTGACCTGAACCGCAACATGGCTGATCTTAACATTCATTCCCATATCGGTGATTATACGCATGGGTACTTTTTCGCTTGTTGCATCGCCTGCGGCAGTTGTTGGGTCGTCATCATTGAAACCTGCCTTTTTTGAGTCATTATACTTGCTTGTATTGTCGTGTGAGTTTGCAAGGTTTGACATAAAAATAGGCTTTTTCAATGTCATAAGCGACACAGAACCTGATGCCGCATCATTTTCCGCTTCGACATTTGGCACATATACCGCAACTTCCGCAATTGCAAAATCGGTATCCGCAGTAGTCGCAGAACGCTCAAAAATAATGTATCTGAACTCGCCCGATGTCGCTTCTTCAACATACATCTCTGCGGAATCAATTGTTCCAACATTCAGTATTGCAGTTTTGTCCTTAAAAAGAAGATCAGATACGCCATACACCGTCATATTATCGGCAGAGCCCGAAAATGCAGGCAGAACGCCAATACCTTTTACCGTATATGTATTGCCCAAATCAACAATGAGCTGCTCTGAGTTGGATTCAAAATTCTTTGCCTTCCAGTAGGTTTCGGCATCACCGTCAAGAGCTTGTCTCGGTGATGTTCCTTCATCGGAGCTTAATGCAAATGCAGCCTTGCCTGTTGCAACATCCGAAAGCTCATTCAAATCAAATCCGTCATCGGGAACAATTTCTCCGCCGCCTTCATCTTCTCCGCCTTCGCCACCTTCGCCGCCTTCATCGTCAACAGCTTTTGGAGCATATGCCTGAAACGTGTTGACGGACAAACGAGTATATTTCTGTTCAGGTGATGCATAGGGCTTGATTATGCCAACCCATGAATACAAATTATCCTTAAATTCATCGGGTACATCAAAAACAATCAAGCCTGAATCCTTTGTCTGACTGTCCAGAGTTGTAATATCCACTTTTGCAAGAATATCATATTCTTCCTCAGCATTTTCCGCATTAAAAACATCCTTTGCAGATGTGTAACTGTCTGTTGCCACTATCCAGAAATAATTAACATAATCCTGAGAAGCCGGTGCACACTGATAAGCCACATGACTGAGCGTTGTGGACTCACCAAGATTCACCATCATTCTGATGGGAGTCTCCTTTGCGGCAGTGGTTCCCGTAGCTGTACTCTTGTCGCCATCAAGAAGATTTGCACCAATTACGCCTCTGGTTTCAAGGTATCTTGTATAATCTATCTTATCTGCAAGACTACTGATGAGTATACTCTTGTCGGAAGTTGTAACAAGCGATACATTTTGTGCATCTGCCAAAACTTCATCATTTGAATATACTTCTATTTCGGCAAAGCCGAAGGCTGTTTCGGTCTCCTCTGTCGCACGTTCAAAAACAAGATAACGATAGGTCGATTCGGTATCCGCAACCGTCACATTGCCGTCACCAATTGTTTCAACCACCGCAATCTGACTTTTACCTTCATACACATTTGCTTCTGCACCATAAATTGTAATATTATCCGCAGAACCTTCCTCCGCAGGAATAAGTTTGATGATGTTTATGGTTTGAGCTTTACCCAAATCCAATATAAACTCTCTTGCATAACTGTTTCCGCTGCCTGAAATCCATGCAGTTTCAACGTCACCGTCAACCGCCATTGCAGGCACGGTATCCGAGGCTGAATTCACCGCAAAAGCCGCCTTGCCTGATGCTATATTAACACTTTCTGAACTTGCCGCAACAGGAACATATACAGACAATATAATAAAAACGGTCAAAATCAAACTGAGTATTCTCTTATTCAAATATATCATCCTTCCTGTAAATTTTTCATAGAACTATTGCCTTAATTTGTCATTCTGAGCGAAGTCGAAGAATCTATCGACTTTACTTATTCAAGATTCCTCGACAGGCTCGGAATGACAATTTTTCAACTTTTACTCATTGCAACAGTTTTTAGTTTTCTCTGATTGCACGCAATTCACAAATGTAGTTTGAAGCTTTTGAAACTTCGTATCTAACCACAACATAACGATATGCACCTGATCCGTCAACATCAAAGCTGAATTCTCCGGTTTTGCCGCTGCCGTTTGTTTCAATCAGATTTCCTACATATTTAACATCAGCATTTTCGCTGTTCTGCACGAACAGATTATAATATGCTTCAACCGCTTCAGCCGCATCAGTTTTGCCTGTAAGTGCCATAGCTTCTTCAACTGTGGGATTGGGATTGATGTTGCTCAGATATACTTCTCTGCCCGCTGAGCCTCTTTCGTACTGAGCATAACCTGTTACCTTGTTGAAATTCTTAGCTGAGCCAAGGTCAACAAAAACAAATCCGCTTATTGTTGCAGGACCCCAACCGATTACAGTTGCTGTGTCACCGTCTGTCAGCTTTGTTCCCTGATTCTTTGCCTCAGGCTTTGTTTTCCAACCGTTACCGTCGCCAAACTTAACTTCTGTTGAAGGCTTGTTTGCAGAAAGCAGGCTAAAGGGAGGACAAATCGCGCTTGCAACAATAGGTCTCAAATCACCATTCATATCCCAAAGCATTGTTTTTGCATAAACTACGCTGTCTGCATATTCTTCTTCTGCAAAATCAACGCTTGCATCAAGTGCCGCACCAACACCCTTTTCGGGAGAAATTGTCGCTGTCTTCACACCAAGAAGTTTGTCATTATCATCATAAGCCACCGCAATGAACTTGTAATCTCTGCCTGTTGCCGAAAGGAGCTTATCAGCCTTCACACTAAACTTTGTTGCAACCTCCGCATCCTGTTCAAAGGTTACTTCGGTGAATATTTCGTCAAGGCTTGCTTCCTTGGTGTATACATCAAGCATAACAAGGTCGGTACGTGCCCATGTGCCGCCATCTGCTCTTCTGTCAGGAATACGAACGCCCACATAACGGTATTTGTTGCCGTTCATTGCATCAGATGCCTGATAAAGTCTCATTCTGTTCTGTGGTTGCATACCGTTTACGCTTTCTGTATACATAATAACTGCGTTATCAGTTGAAAACTCATCAGTATTTGAAACAAATATTTCTGCCGCACGGTTAACATTGTTTGCATTATACTTCTTGCCGCTCATGGCAGTAACGTAATCAATTGTCTGGGGCGTACCCAAATCCAGCATAATGTAAACATCCTTTGCATTACCGCCGTAAACCGCCCATTCTGTTGTCAAGTCACCGTCTGCAATGCTTGCAGGATAGCTGAGTGCAACAGTATTTGCATTGCCGCTCAGGTCATCCCAGTTTGCCTTTGCAGGCATATTGTAGCTTATGAGATGTGCTCTTTCGTCTGTGTTGAATGAATAAACAGGCTCTGCCGCTGTTGAATCACTGTATACACCCAATTCTATCATTGTGAGTGAGCGATGATATTCAGCAGGGTCAGACTGATACTTTTTCACATTTCCGCCCGTTATTACAACATAACGGTAGCTGTTGCCCTTGATTGCTTCGGGAAGCTCAAGATAATTTGTAAAGAATCCCATATTTGTATTTTTAACAACCGCATCTGTAATATTGTTGGGGTCATTGGTCACATAAATCGAAACATTCTGATTTCTCCAATGTTCAAAAACGCCGCCGCCACGGTTGAAGTTTGTGGGATAATATGTAATTGCATGAAGGGGCATTGCTTCGCCCAAATCAAGAATCACACTCTGTTCTGTTCCCGGGTCAGCTGTTACGCCTTCTGTCCAGATAACATCCTTTGATTCATATGCCGTACTGCTGTCACGGTCGTTTGCATAATAGGGAAGGTAAGCACCATTCGCTGTTGTAGCAAAAATTGGCTTGTATGCACCAACTTCAACCATCCAGCTTGCATCCTCTGCAACAGCGTCCGCTGTCATAACCTTTATGTCATAAATATCAATACGCTTTGTGTGCTTGATGATTACAAAACGGTACTTTGTTTCGTCTGTAACATCGAAATCTGTATATCCGTCTTCGCCAACTTCCTTTGATGTGCCTGCAATCTCTCCGATTGTAACCACATCTGCTGGTAAAGTATCGGATGTCATACGTGTGTTTGAAAGATAAACATTGTAGTTTGTATCAATCTCACCGTGTTCATAGTTATTACCAAACAACACCTTTACTGTGTCAATGGTATAAGCTGTGCCCAAATCCACATAGTACCATGCACCATTTGAGAACAGATACTTTGTTGTCAAATCGCCGTCTGTAACCTTCAACGGATGATTTTCTCTGTTAAAATGGCTTGAAAAACCGGGACGGTTCAGCGCCACGTCCGTGAGCACCTTTTCTTCCTCTTCAATGATTTCATCGGCTGTGAAAACCTTGAAATCATACATCTGGAAACGAAGATTTCCTGAATCATCAAGATATCCGCAATCCTCGGGGATTGCATCATCATTTCTGTCTGCAATAACATAACGGTATTTTGCCGCTTTTTGTTCGTCTGTCAAATCGCTACTTGCAACAGCAAAGCTGAGTGTATCGGCTTCAGCTTTGCCAACCGATGCAAACTTAACCGCACCTTCGGGAATGTCAAGACTTGCTTCTGTGGGTGCTTCGTTTGACAAATAAAGGTCAATATAGCCGAATCTTGCTCTGTTTTCGCTGTCAATTGTCATTTCAACAGAATCAATTGTGTATTCTGCTTCCAGATCAACGCAAAGCCAACCACCATTGCTGAACATAAATCTGGTTTCCAAATCTTCATCCGTTGCATTTGAGGGATAGTTGTCATTATAGGTATAGTATCCTGTTGCCGGACGGTTCAGTGCCACATTTGCGAGCACCTCATCAGCACTTACCGCAAGGGGCAGAGCCGACATAATCATAATAACCGAAAGAATCAATGATAGAAACTTTTTCATAATATAAAACTCCTCCATATTTAATATATTTATTTACTATTTCATTCTGACTGCCATATCCTGAGTCCAGATACCAAAGTAGCCTTTTTGTCCTATGGGGTCGTTCACTAATGTGTCAATAATTGTTGCACCTTCGGACTTGATGATAACTCTGTCCATTTCGCCCTGGGGAACAACCGTAATTTCAAAGGGATTATACTCCCCGTACTTAAACACAATGCTCCGTGCTGTGATGATTTCTTCCTTGACGCCGTTTTTCACACGATAAAGTGTCATATCCTGACCTTTGAGTGCCGCCATATAATAGCTGTTTTTCAGTTCTTTTGTTGTGGGCTGCAAATCAACACTCTGAGCACAGAATATAATTCCGATGCCGTTTGTTGTGTCGCCTCTTGGCGCCCAAAGATTAAAGCTGAACTTGCCATCCATGGGCTTTGTGTTCATAACAGGCTCATACCACGGAATTATATTGAGGAAATCGCTGTAATTCACAAAGGGACTGTTTATATTTCCTCCGGTCCAGTCTTCAGCTTTTGCCGAAACAACAGTATTGTCACCTGTTACCTCTGTTGTCTTTATCTCCATATCCCAGAAATCGTACTTGTTACAACCCGGATGATAAAGAGGAATTTTTGTCTTGCCTGAGCTGTAATCAACCAAACCAAGCTCCACAGCAACCTTTGAACCAACTGATGTGGATATTTGTGGCAGGATATTGACCGTATCTGCACCCTTTGTCATAGACACCGTGAGTTTTTTGTTTTCACGGTCAATGTCAACTGTGCCGTTGTCTATGCTTGCAGAAATTATATCCGCTGTGTATTTCTGTTCCCAAAGCTCAGTATAAATTTTTTCGAGCTTCAATGCAGCAGCCGCCTTGTCGGAACGTGTTGCGGGATTTTGTTTTTTTGCCACTTCAAGTTCTTTTTTGAACTTTGTTATAGCCGCCTGTGGGAAGCCTCCCCATGTACTGGTTGCTTTTGCCGATTCTGCAAGCTCATCGCACATTTTGAGCATTTCCTCCCATGTGGGATGATAAACTGACCTATTGATTGCTATTACCAATTCCTTTACATTCAGGAATTCTTCCATATGTCCTTTAGCATAGTCATCACTTCTGTTACCATTTGTTTTGAATGCCTCCAACCAATATTCAAGGTCATCCTTATACTGCGAATCATACTGCCAAGGCAGATCACCAAAGGTTCCGTCCTGAAGTATTGCATCTGCATGATTGTTGATATCATTAGCCATAGCGGGAGCACTAAAACCCTGCACTTTTTTTCGCCATGATGACTCAAAGCTGTCGGGGCCCTTGAGGGTTTTGATCTTGTTGTCAGGAACTCTTTCTTCTATCCATTTCCATTTATCCTCAAGACCTGCATCACCTATTATGCGTGCCACTTCCTCCGGAGGGTCGGAAAATGCAAAATACTTTGGATATTCTAGAACATTGTCAGTCTGGTTGTCATTGTCGTAAAAAACTCCGCGGTCAGTCCAAAGATTTTTTACTACATTCTGATTGGCACTACCGTTGATTTGGTAGGCTCCGTTAGTGGTCAGCGAAATATTGTCTATGACTGAGACGCCATCTGTACCCTGGTCAAGGTATATACCATGACATTCGGTCATACCATTGCTTATGTAATTTCCTCTGAACTCTGTACCCCACTGCTTACCGAAGGTGTATATACCACCTCCGTCTTCTGCGTAGCACATATATTCGTCAATTCTGTTGTAGCTTACCTTGTTTTCTCCTGAAGTTGTCGCATTGTTATTCGCCCAGCCCCAACCAACTGAAACACCTGAGTAGGGAACCTCATAAATATAGTTGTGAAGAACGTTGAAACGCTTTGTGTAGTTTAGCCATATACCGATTGAAGATGGAAGCTGTTCACCGATTCGTGTTATAACATTATTGGTAATATTACAATCTGCAGGTGCACCCATCTCGCCCTTTTGCTTGGCATCACTTGATATTGCCCAAACGCCGTTAAGTGAAAAGGATTCGGGGGCAGTTTTGCGAAGCATAATATAGCGATACTTGCCTTCATCCTCAACCTTTATTTCATTCATAAAGTCTGCAGGTGTTGTATAGGTTTTAATCACCTTGTATTCTTCAAACTTCTTGTCATTTGACACAAGTATTTCAATATTACTTCTGTCCTCGTCCGTTGCATTGTCGGGGAACGAGAAACGGAAGGTGTCGAGGGAATACTCATCCTCCAAATCCAGCTTTATCCACGGACAGCGACCTTCTTCCTTTTCCCATGGCTTTGAATACCAGCCCGAACCCACATAGCTGAATTCTTCCTCATTGGATCTTTGGGTATTGAGACAGTAGAAGGTTTGCACATTCGGAGAACCACTAACCATTGGATACCATATACTTGATGATTCCCAGCCGGCACGCCATGCAACATCTGCCGCACCGTTTTTGTCCACAGGCTCGGTCATTCTGATTTCATTAACGTGTCCTGCCGCAAAGCCCGAAGCTCCCAAATCTGCAAACACACAGCCATTCACATTTGAATGATACACACCGTGTCTGAAATGAAGACCCATTGCTGTGAGTCCGTAAAACGCACACTGTTCAAAATCAATATGCTCTGCCCAATCCACCAAGTTTGCCGCTCTACCCTGTCTGCCGTTGAGATTACTTACATAAGGGTATTCACCCTGTCCACCGGCATAGCTTGTAAATTCAAAAGCACTGTTGGTGGTGTGTGCAAATCTGATATTTTCAAATCTCAGATTCTTGACTCTGTTATAATAGTTGTCGCCACGGATATAAAGAAGCTGGTCAGCCCGGGGAACAAGCACCTCCGCAGTGTTCATATCCTCACCGGCTCTGGGAATGTAGCTGAGAACCTTTGTCTTTTTGTTGAAGTAGAACTCACCCGGCTCATCAAGAAGCTCATATGCATTTTCCACAGTAAAGGCGGTTTCAAGTCCTGCTTCCTGTGTTCCCATTCCCATAGACATCAAACTCTGCCATACATCTCTTTCCAGTATGGCAATAACCTGATTTGGGTTTTCAGGATCCTGAATGATGTCATCAACATAATAGAATGAATCCTTCCAAAAATGTGCCCAGTGAAATTCGATGTCCTCAGGATTTTTATACAAGCCAAGCTTTGCCTTGTCAACATACATGCCAAGAACGTTATCGTTTTCGTCTTTGTAATGGGCACTACCCCAAATAGTTTTGGGGCTTCGTGCACGAACTGTTGTTTTATCGTTCACAAACATTTCTCTTGCAAACTCAAGATTGTCTGCCTTTGTGTGCCAGATTCCGTTTTCGCCTTCGGTCCATGTGCCCTTTATTTCAACGGCACCAGAGATTGTTGGTATATTGTTGGGGTCTGCAGCACGATAGATAATATCATAACCATTTGAACCTGAATCCTCGGTATGGAATTCCCATCTTTCTTCATTGCTCAGCTCATATCTGCCGCCGGCAATGTTCACAACAATATTGCCTTGCATATCCTTGTTATATTTTCTGACTTCTTCCTGCACTCTTTCAAAGGTTCTGAACGGAGAGGCTACGCTTCCGTCACCTTCATCACTGCCCGATAAACTTACATAAAAAGTCTTCCACGCTTCTACGTTGCCATCATCAGCAAAAACATTGGGCATAATTGAGAATACAAGAATAACCACGAGAAAAATACTAAGCAATTGTTTCTTCATCCTCATAAGAAGTTCCTTTCTTCCAAAAATTTCCTAATCAGCAACGTGTTTTATTTATTATTTGCTTTTCTCCACGCTTCAAGCTGTTCGTTGAGATTTGCAATAATCTTGTCAACACCTGCTGACTTGAGCTTTTCAATAAACTCAGCGTATACTTCATCTGTGTCAAGAATTCCCAATGCAACAACAGCATATTCATCCAGAACAGCCTTGCAGTTTGCAATTTCAAGCTTGATTGGCTCCTGATCGGGAGTAAAACCAAGAAGGGGACTGCGCTTTGCCGATTTGTTTATTGCCTTTGTTGCTTCATGAACATCATCCGCCTGACCGGGAAGAAGATAACCATTGAAGGTATTTCCCGTTGCCCATGCAGGCTGTGAATACTTGCCCTCATCAATAAGCTCAATTGTATTTTCACCCGTCTTTTTGTAATGCTTTCCTTCAATACCGTAAACAATCAGGTTATAAAACTCTTTGTCAGTATTAAGAAGTTCAAGGAATTCAATTGATTTTTCAGGATAACGTGTGTCAACATTAACAGCCGCCATTGTCGCAACAAGACCGTAGCTTGTGAGGAGCGGTTCACTCTGTTTCACAACCGTTACGTCAAATCCGTAATTTTTCTTGTATGTTGCTTCACAACCGGGGATATATGTATTCATAAACATAAGCCACGGAATAACTTCGTCTTCGCCCTTCACATATTTTGTGATGTCATTTTCCGTAACCTCCACGGGAGACGCAATACCCTTTTTAACCCAGTCGGTTCTGATGCGGATATGTTCCTTATATTCTTCCGATTCATACTGATTCACAATGGAAGGTCTTTCCTCATCAAAGCGAATTGCACCGGGGAGTCCTGCACCAAGAACCTGTTCAAAACCTTCAAGCTGAGCGCCGTCACCGCCCCATGTTGATGCAACATAGCCGTATGAACCGGTTTTGTCTTTGATTGCCTGCAAATATTTTTCATAATCTGCAAGTGACCATGTCTTCATTTCTTCAACATCAAGTCCCAAAAGTTCAATATTCTGTGTGGGAATCAAAAATCCGGGAGCTCGTGCGAAAATCTGCTGATTAGGTACACCATAGATTTTTCCGTTTATTCTGACACCGTCCCAGACATCTTCGCCAACTTCTTTCCAGAGATTGGGAGCATACTTGGGAAGAAGCTCGTCAAGTTCAAGCAGATTGCCGTCAGCAACATTCTGATAAATATTATTCACCGCACTTGAGGTATAAACTATATCAAAATCTTCGCCGCTGGCATTGATAACCGAAATCTTTGAGTTATAATCCTCAAGGGGTATAATATCAAGATTCACACCGATTTTTTCTTTTGTCATTTGGCTTGCAAGCTTAAACACCTCATTGCTGTCAGGCATCTTGTCAAGACGTGCGTACCAGCGCAGTGTTATTTCGCCGTTGTCAGCCTCTTCTGTTTTACTGCATCCGGCAATAAGACCAAGGGTAATCACCAGAACAAGTAGTAATGCAATTTTTCTTTTCATTTTCTTTTCCTCCTTAAATTTGGAATTTTTATATGTTTTTTAATTATATTTCTTAAAATTATGTAGATGCTTCGACAAGCTCAGCATGACAGACAACCAACCTTGTCATTCTGAGCGGAACATAGTGGAGT
>JAZRMZ010000036.1:0-4707 GCA_045647905.1 Clostridia bacterium | reverse complement strand
CCCCAACACCGTAAAAAAAGCAATGTCCGTTCTTTCCGGACTTGATGTAGATATGACCAACCTCCATGCAGCAGGTACCTGCAAAATGATGGAAGCAGCTTTGGAGGGACTTACACGTCCCGACGGAACACGTCCCATTCTTATTGCAGTAACACAGCTCACTTCAACAAGTGAAGAAAAAATGAAAGATGACCTTCTCATCAACGAACCCATCGACAAGGTTGTTATGCACTATGCAAGCAACGCAAAAAAAGCAGGTCTTGACGGTGTTGTTTGTTCACCCCTTGAGGCTGAAAAAGTTCACAACACCTGCGGAAAAGATTTTGTGACAGTTACTCCCGGTGTTCGTTTTGCAGACGGCGACAAAGGCGACCAGGTTCGTGTTATGACCCCTGCTGATGCAAAGGCAATCGGTTCTGACTATATTGTTGTTGGAAGACCCATTACCGCTGCCGAAGACCCCGTTGCCGCATATAAAAGATGCGTTGCTGAATTCGTAGGCTAAATTTGAAAAGGAGATATAAAAATGAAAGAATTAATCGCAAAAGACTTACTTAAAATAAAAGCTGTATTTTTCAGACCCGAAGAACCCTTCACCTGGGCAAGTGGAATCAAGAGTCCCGTATACTGTGACAACCGTTTGACTCTCAGCGACATTGATGTTCGCAACGATGTTGAAAACGGTCTTGCAACACTTATCAAGGAAAACTATCCCGAAGCTGAAGTGCTTATGGGTACATCAACAGCAGGTATTGCTCATGCGGCAATCACAGCTCACCTGCTTGGACTTCCTATGGGTTATGTAAGAAGCGGTGCAAAAGACCACGGCAGACAGAACCAGATTGAAGGTCGCCTTGAAAAAGGTCAGAAGGTTGTTGTTGTTGAAGACCTTATTTCAACCGGCGGTAGTGTTATTGAAGTTGTAAACATTCTTCGTGAAGCAGGTGCCGAGGTTTTGGGCATCGTTTCAATCTTCACATACGGCATGCAGAAAGGTCTTGACAGACTGGCGGCAGCTGACGTGAAGAATATCAGTCTCACAAACTTTGACGTTATTGCCGAAGTTGCAGCACAGGAAGGCTACATCAAACCCGAAGATATTCAGAGACTTATTTCCTTCCGCAATAACCCCTCTGATGAAAGCTGGATTAACGCATAAAACTTCCAAAAGCTATTCCCCAAATTAAACAGAAAGGATTACGCAATATGAGAAGTGTTATTGATATAAAAGATTTATCAACAAAAGAACTAAACGAGCTTGTTGCTGTTGCTGAGGATATAATCGAAAATCCCGACAAATATGCTCACAAATGTGACAGAAAAAAGTTGGCAACACTCTTTTTTGAGCCGTCAACAAGAACAAGGCTCAGCTTTGAAGCCGCAATGTACGAGCTTGGGGGCCATGTTCTTTCGATGTCCGATGCAGGCTCAAGCTCAGCCTCAAAGGGCGAAAGTGTTGCAGATACCGCAAAAACTGTTTCTTGCTATGCGGATATTATTGCAATGCGTCATCCAAAAGAAGGTGCGCCTCTTGTTGCCGCAATGAATGCATCAATTCCTGTAATCAATGCAGGTGACGGCGGACATAATCATCCGACCCAGACTCTCGCAGATTTGCTCACCATTCACAGAGAAAAAGGCAGATTTGACAATCTGACAATCGGACTTTGCGGAGACCTTAAATTTGGCAGAACGGTTCATTCACTTATTTCCGCAATGACACGTTATTCGGGAATAAAGTTTGTTCTCATTTCTCCAAAGGAGCTTACGGTTCCAAGTTATGTGAAAAAAGTTATAAAGGAAGCCGGCGCTGATTGTATTGAAACCACCGATCTCCTTGAGGCTATGCCCAAACTTGACATTCTCTATATGACAAGAGTTCAGCGTGAAAGATTTTTCAACGAAGAAGACTATCTTCGTCTGAAAGATAGCTACATCCTCACTCCCGAAAAGCTCTCAACAGCCAAGAATGATTTGTGCATTATGCATCCTCTACCCCGCGTGAACGAAATCAGCGTGAAAGTTGACGATGACCCCAGGGCTTGTTACTTCAAGCAGGTTCTCAACGGAAAGTATATGAGAATGGCACTTATTCTCAAATTGCTTGAATTGTAATATGTCATTCTGAGCTTGCCGAAGAATCTTATTATCCTCAGAAAGGATTGTATTTAAAATGAACATAGATTCAATCAAAAACGGATATGTTATTGACCATATAAAAGCCGGAAAGGGTATGGAAATTTATAACCTCCTCCGCCTTGACCTTCTTGACTGTCCCGTTGCAATAATAAAAAATGCAAACAGTTCAAAAATGGGCAAAAAGGATATTATAAAAATTGACGCTCTGATTGAGCTGAATATGGACATTTTAGGCTATGTATCCCCCGATGCAACAGTTGACATCATCAAGGATGAAAAACTTGCAGAAAAGAAAAAAATGAGCCTTCCCGAAAAGCTCACCGATGTGATTTTCTGTAAGAATCCCCGTTGCATCACAACAACCGAGCAGGAACTGCCTCACATATTCCACCTGACCGACAAAGACGAGTGTGAATATCGTTGTGCATACTGCGAATCAAAAGGAAAGTAAAGCTTTACATCAAAAAAACCGCCTGAGGGCGGTTTTTTTTGATGTAATTAATACAAAATATTAGTCAACCTTAATTTTTACAACAATCTTTTTAACTGCAGAAACTTCTTTATATGTTCTTCCGGGTGCATGAACGTCTTCGGGATAAAGAATTGCAAATGCACCTGCAGGCATATCAAGAACAACAGGTTCTTCAGCATCAAGGAGCAAATAATCGCCCTCTGCATCATATTCCTTCGTTATCTTACAATCCTTTATATTCTTCCAGAAAATCTGTTCATGACCTTCCAGAACAAACTGAAGATCAATATAGCTTTTGTGCGCTTCATAAACACCGTCAGCCTTTGTTTCATAAGCACTAACATTTGCATAAACATCATCACCGTCAATGTCATGTCTGCCTGTTTCAACACCGTTTTTCATGGCTTCTTCAATAAATGCAAATGCTTTCACATACTTTTCTCCCATGGCGGTATAAATGTCTTTGTTTGCAATAATGTCATAAATCATATTTGTATTCTCCTTTTGTAACACATTATTTTTTTAAATCAAAGAGCCCCTCTTGACGAGAGGCACTGAAATTTCTAAGCATATATTAGTCTTCGTATACTGTCCAGTCAAAGTTTTCTTCAAGTGTATTCCACTTTTCGTTAACAGCATCAATGCGACCGTATGTATGGCTGTTTGTTGCTTCCTGAATTGCGATGTAATACCATTCAGATTCAACGTTGTCAGGCCATGTCTTCATACCTTCAAGCAGACATGAAACATCTTCAGGGAGACGAACAAGAACTCTGTTGATAAGTGTTGCAGCTTCAGCACGTGTGATAAAGTTATCAGGACGGAATGTGTTGTCTTCATAACCATTTATCCAATTATAAGCAACTGCTTCAAGAATATAATCTTCTGCCCAGTGTGCAGCAATATCTGTGAAGTTGCAATCTTCGCATTTTTCATCAGCATCATCAAATCTTGCACAGATTGTTGCAAATTCAGCACGTGTAATATATTCATCAGGAGCAAACGTATCAGGTGTACGTCCTGCAACAACACCAAGTTTAGCCATTGTTGAAACAGCTGTGTTATACCATGCATCCTCACTCACGTCAGCAAAGTTGTTTGTTGTTGCAAGATTTTCTTCTCTTACTTCGTTCTTGAGAAGTCTGAAGAAGATTGTCGCAACTTCTGCACGGGTAATGTTTGCTGTGGGACGAATTGTACCATCGGGATAACCGTTGAGGTATGCGAAGTGTTCTTCACCGTTAAGTACATCAGGAACAGGATGAGCAACTTCACTTCCTTCTTCGTCTGTCCATGCAGCGTAAACAGTCTTATCACCTGTCATTTCGATAGATGTAATCTTGTTTGTGAGCTCAGCATCTGAATACCAGCCTGCAAAAACAAATCCTTCTTTTTCAGGAACTTTTGTGAGTTCAACTTTCTTGCCTTCTTTGTGTGATTCAGCAGCATATTCTGTTCCGCCATTTGTTTCATACTTCAAGTTATAGAAAGTTGTTGTGGAAGCACTTCCGCCTCTACCTGAAGATGGTTCTTCACCCAAATAAATCATAACAGGCTTAATTTGCACATTCGAATCCTTGTTATCTTTATCTTTAAATACATAGTTAACCTTGTACTCTTCAATTGATTCAGGAGCAATGGTTGTTGTTCCTTCTATTGTCGCATCCATTCTTCCTTCTCCAACAATTTCAAATCCACCTAAAGTCAAGGTGATTTTTTCAGGAAGGTCTGAAAGTTTTGTAACTTTAGTTCCGTCAACAACCTTAATTACAGCCTCAATCTTATTACCCGTCTTTGTTGCTGAATCAACCTCAAATATACCATTTAATTCTGAAAAACCTGCCGCAACAAGTTCTTTAACATTCCCATCAGGCACAGAAACTTTAGCGCCATCCTCAATGACTGTAAGATTCATGTTAGTCCAGAATGCACTAATTTCAAACACACCCGTCACATCTAAATCTTCAAATTCAGTCTTTTGATCTTCAGCAAGAATAGCATTAGGATATTCCTCCAAAACACTACCAGCAACCTTTTTTACATTAGACAAATCAATTTTAGCTTCAAAAATTGCTTCTTTACCTACTTCAGAATAG
>JAZRMZ010000035.1:0-12163 GCA_045647905.1 Clostridia bacterium | reverse complement strand
CTTGTCTTTTGCATCACGTATAATTGCCATAATTTATACCTCCTTATAATCCATGTACTACTTCTGTATCTAATACTTTTTTTCTGTCCTTCCAATCAGGCATATAACTACTAAGAAAATCGTAAAACTTTTTGCTATGGTTAGGATACAAGAAATGAACTACCTCATGTAGAACAACATATTCAATACAAGCAGGTTTTGCTTTGGTTAAATACTGATTAAATGTAACTTTGTTACGATTAACACTGCAGCTTCCCCAAAAAGTTTTCATTTTCTTTAAGTATATACTCGGATATGGAACATCATATTTTTTTATGATTGAATAAAGTGCATCAACTTGTTTTTTTAAATTTCAAGCGATTCCTTTCTCCACCATTTATCAAACTGCTGCATCAGTTTTTCTTGGTTGTCTGCATTAGTAGTACATATATGCAATATCTTTCCTTCACGATATATTAAATTCTTTTCACATGGTCTTACCGCAAAAATCAAATCTTCGCCCAACATTTTTATAGGCATGCCATTTTTTATTACTGTCGTAGCGGCATAGCTTTTTGTTTGAGAAAATTTCTCCAGCTTGTCTTCTATCCATTTCTGACGTTTAGAAACAAACTCCATCAAAAACTCATCATTTACAGAATACGGAGCTGAAATCTTTACCACAGATTCAGGATAGACCTTCAACCGGATAGTCTTAATTTTTTTGCGTTCAACCGCAATAGGTATTATTTGATTTTTACAGTTTAATTCCAATATTTTTCTTCGATACTTGGGTGTAAATACCACATGATATTTGCACATCCATTTTGTATGTGCCATATTTTTTGCCATTAAGCATCTTCCTTTCTTGATTTAATTTGGCTTGAACACCTTTATTATATCATAGGAAGATGCTTTTTGCTTAAGCTTTAATCTCACCCGCATAGCGGGCGATTGTTAAAAGTCATGCTCCGCATGCCTTTCTTGGACTAAAGTAATAACAGAAAACGGGCAGTCCCTTATTAAAAGGGGGCTGCCCGATGCCGCATTTTGCCGATAATGCAGCAAAATAATTATTTTTTCTGTCGCATTCAAGATATCGTTTATTAGCTAAACTTTTAATAAATACAGTTTATGTTTTTGTTTCTTCACTATTTTTTACTTGCTTCCCATGCATCAAGCTGTTTGTTAAGCTCGCTTATGATTTTATCAACACCTGCTGATTTAAGCTTTTCGATAAATGTTGCATAAATTTCATCAACATTTACGACACCCTGTTCAAGAACACTAAGGTATTCCTCAAGAACTGCCTTGCAGTTTGCAACCTCAACCTTCAGAGAATCCTGTTCGGGAATAAATCCCAGAATGGGGCTTACCTTTGCTTCTGAGTTGATTTTTTTTGTGTCTTCCGCAAGTGTAACCGGCTGACCTTCAAGGAGATATGCATTGAAGGTGTTACCAATTGCCCATCCGGGCTGTGAATAGGGATTTTCTGTTGACTTTTCAATATAGTTGTCGTCAATCTTCGTATAATGCTTGCCCTCAATACCGAACGTAATGAGGTTATAGAACTCAGCATTTGTATTCAGGAATTCAAGGAACTTAACGCTTTCTTCGGGATAACGTGTGTCTGCATTGATTGCCGCCATGGTTGCTGTTGTGCCGTAGCTGGTAAGAAGTGCTTCAGATTTTGTCACAACCGTAACATCAAAGCCGTAAGTTGACTTTACATTCGCTTCACAACCGGGAAGATATGTTGCCATTGTGATAAGCCAGGGAATAACGCCATTCTTCGCTGTAGCATACTTGGGAATGTCATTTTCTGTAACTTCCATAGGCGCTACAAGACCTTCTTTAACAAATTTTTCACGAGCCTTGATGTAGTTCCGGAATTCGTCTGTGTCATACTGATTCACGACTTCATAATTGTCTGTTTCTTCGTTGAAACGGATTGCTCCGGGAAGGTTTGAACCGAGAATAAGCTGGAATCCCTCTCTTTGAGCACCATCACCGCCCCATGCGTGTGCAAAGTAGCCGTATTCACCTGTTTTCTCCTTGATTAGCTTGAAATATTCTTCATAGTCTGCAACTGTCCAATTTTGCATTGCTTCAACATCAAGTCCGAGAGCTTCAATATTTTGTGTGGGAATCATAAAGCCGGGAGCTCTTGCAAAAACCTGCTGATTGGGAATGCCGTAAATCTTACCGTCGCCGGCTCTTACAGAATCCCATACCGCTTCTTCTATCTCTGCCCAAAGGGTGGGCGCATGTTTGGGAAGAAGTTCATCAAGTTCAAGGAAGTTGCCGTCAGATGCGTTCTGATAGTAGTTATTAACCGCACTTGCTGTGTAAACTATATCATAGTCTTCGCCGCTTGCCGCAATAACAGGCATCTTAGTGTTGTAGTCTTCAAGAGGTATAATGTCCAGATTAAATCCGAGCTTTTCCTTTACCATTGCAGAAGCTTTTTCAAACACTTCATTACAATCCGCTTCTTTGCTGATACGTGCATACCAGCGAAGGGTAATTCCCTCCTCTGCGGTTTTATCCTCACCACCACCGCAACCTGCAAGCAGGCTTACCGTCATTGCCATACAAAGCAACAAACAAAAAAGTCTTTTCATTTTCTTTTCCTCCTTAATTGCAAGTTTTTACTTTTGAGTGTAAATATCCATAATTCCGTAGCCAAGCTTCAATCTCCAACTTGCATTGATATACGCAGTAGTATCCTTATATATTCCCACATAGCGGTAATTGGTATTCTTATATTCTTCAGGCACATGATAGAGAACCAGTCCCGAATCAGCAGAGCCATCATTTCCGCCTGCAACGCCTGTCTGAGTATAAACCACCACACCATTTGACAAATCAGCATTATTCGAAAGAATAACCTTGAAGTTTTTTCGTCTTTCCAGATTGGGCTCATATGCATTTTCCGCACAGTCCGCAAATGCAATGGTGTCAACCTTTGCACCATTTGCTCCCAAATCATAGTACATATAAATACTCTCCGTTGAATCAGCCGTCAAGCCGTTCCATTGATGTTCATATGTCTGCAACGTGTTTTCACCGTTGAGCTGTCCAACCTGAGCATTTGAAAAAGAACTTGTTTTTGAACGCCATACCTTCACGCCACGGTTCTTGATTTCAAGATTTGCACGTTTAACGCCCAATGCATCAGCATAATATGACAAGGGTACATTAACATTGATTTCCGCAACGCCCAGCTTGCCTGTTTCCTTTTCAACAAGAACATAACGGTAGGGAGTCTCGTCAAAAAGTTTGTAGGTTGCAGGATTAACCTTGTCAGCAATGGTTGCACCCTGACTGTGCACCAAAACCTTTGACGCGAACTGTGGATCATTTGACACATAAATCGAATAGTTTGCCGCCGCTGTGTCATTATTCATGGGCAAATAATCTATTGATGCAATGGGATATGCCGCACCAAGGTCAACAACAAGGTTGTTTCTCTTTGCATCTGTTGCCGAACCGCTTTCATAGTATGTTGCAGGGTCGTTATCAACAGCATACGCACCGCCGTGACCGGTTGAGTTTGTGATTGTGTAAACCATGCTGTCAGATGCCGCATCCGTCAATGCTCCGTATGCCGCATTCCGCACATAAACATCCATAATGCCGTAACCCAGCTTTAATCTCCAACTTGCATTGATATACGCAGTAGTATCCTTATATATTCCCACATAGCGGTAATTGGTATTCTTATATTCTTCAGGCACATGATAAAGCACAAGTCCCGAATCAGCAGAGCCATCATTTCCACCTGCAACGCCTGTCTGAGTATATACCGTCACACCGTTTGACAAATCAGCATTATTCGAAAGAATAACCTTGAAGTTTCTTCGTCTTTCCAGATTGGGCTCGTTTGCATTTTCCGCACAGTCCGCAAATGCAATTGTGTCTACCTTTGCACCATTTGCTCCCAGATCGTAGTACATAAAGAGAGCTTCTGTTGAATCCTCTGTCAAGCCGTTCCATTGATGTTCATATGTCTGCAATGTATTCTCGCCGTTCAGCTGTCCAACCTGGGCATTTGAAAGACTGCTTGTTTTTGAACGCCAAACCTTAATTCCACGATTCTTAACATCCAGATTTGCACGATATATACCTGCCGCATCCGCATAGTATTCCGAAGGAATATTAACATTGATTTCCGCAACACCAAGTTTGCCTGTTTCCTTTTCAACAAGAACATAGCGATACGGTGCGTCGTCAAATACCACATAATTTGATGCATTCACCTTGTCGGCAACGGTTGCTCCCTGGCTGTGTACCAGTTCCTTTGTTGCAAACTGCGGGTCATTTGACACATAAATTGAATAATTCGATGCCGCAGTATCATTATTCATGGGCAGATAATCAATTGACGCAATGGGATATGATGCGCCAAGGTCAACAACAAGGTTGTTGCGCTTTGCATCTGTTGCCGAACCGCTTTCATAATATGTTGCAGGGTCGTTATCAACAGCATACGCACCTGCATGACCTGTTGAATTTGTTATGGTGTATACCATACTGTCAGATGCCGCATCTGTTACCGAAGCATATTCCTCTGCCTGCAGATAATTATAAACATAAACAAAATTCATACGAAGCTGAAGCTTGCCATCATATTTTGTATCTTTGTAGAATACGATATATTCATACTGTTTTGACGCAAACTGCTCGGGTACATCATAGATAATCAAGCCCGAAAATCCGTAGTCCTGAAGACCTGCAATACCGTCCTGTGTTGCCAGAACATCAGCATCAGCCACATCAAACACAGGCTGACCGCCCGACAATGTACATTCTCCTTTTTCTAAGCCGAGAATCTTGAAATTGGAACGGAAATCATACTGATTTGCACCTGTTCCTGTATCACCCGATTCAAGCGCAATATGGCTAATGGCTGAAACAGTATTCAGAGGAATTGCAATCGAAATTGCATCGTAAGCTGTCTGTGAAATCATCTTTCCGCTAAACGCATTATATGCAAAGGGTTCAGCGGTTTTGCCGTTGTGAGTTCTGTAGCCGTATACATTGTTGGTGAGATAATTCTGCTTGTCAACATGAGCGTCATAAAATTCTGACGGCACATTAACCTTGAGATCCTTGATGGCAAGAGAACCGTTACCAAAAATCTTTTCAACAACCACATAACGGTATGCGCCTGCATCCTTCACAGGGAAAACAGTTGCTTCTGTTGTTGAAACCGCACTTTCACTTCTGCCATAAACATACTTAGCATTTGAGAATATAAACTGCGAATCATTGGTAACAAAAATATCAAACATTTTTGCCGCTTCTTCGTCAGCAGGAAGATATTCAATTGAGTTAATGGGATATTCAGCGCCCAAATCTACAATAAGTCTCTGTCTGTAACAGGTCTTATCCGTAGCTGTTGTTGCGCCCGTCGTATATGCTTCCCAATATGTTTCGACATTGCCGTCCACAGCCGCCTCAGGCAGATGTCCGTCCGTTGCAGAAGATGCAAACACAGCAGAAGATGCCGCCGCATCAACTGTTGCAACTGGAGTTGCCGCACTGTTCACCTTGCCCTCTGCCAAAGGTGTTGCTGTGACCTCGTCCCAAAGCAAAAACTTTGTGGTTGCAATGCTTCCGAAGTAACTTGTTTTTTGAGAGTTTATTGCAAAATTTGCCCAAGCCTTGCCGTTCTCGGCACTTGCTTCTTCCGATTCAACGCCAACCATTCTTTCCTGTCCGTCATAGCTTACGGCATAAAACATCAGGTCTTTTCCGGCAAGAGCTGAGCCTTCAGCCATAACAAGATAGCCGCCACCGGTTGAATAAACATCCAACGCTGTTGCAGTTTCAGCCGCACCAACGCTCTGCACGCCAACTATACTGAACAACATAGATGTCAAAATTAAAGTGATTATTAATTTTTTCATACATTTTCCTCCATTCATAATGATGAATTCTGATTTTTACCGAAGAAATTAGCCTCCTTTCTTTATTTTAACCCCCATTTGATTCTAACAGGGCATTTTTTTACTTAAATACAAAGGAATACACATCAGCATCACTCATTGTAAACCTTAATCTGACTGTTTTTCCTTCAAGATTTTTCAATTCAGCACCCTCCCCGAACAAAACAGGTCTGTCATGTGCATCACCGAATATCTCATAGCTGGAAAATCCGTCAAGAGGTCTGCCGCAATCATCCAGCACATCAACAATGATGTATCCCTTGGCTGAGGTTCTGAAATTCAGTTCCATTTTCTCGCCCGTGAACGTGAATGGCTTTGTTTCAATCACTTTTTCCTCATAACCTGCATGAAATGATGCAAAGCCGTCCAGACGTATTGTATACCGATACAGTCTTGCCGGGTCTGTTCCACGGTGTCCTTCCTTCATAAACATTGAAATCTCGTTGGTGATATGGGGATATTCCCTTGGCGTTTCAATCAGGCCGTATGCAGGATAGCAATCCCCATATATCCAGTTGTATGTATGCTCTGTTTCGGGAGTAAACATCGCCTCGTCAAATCTGTGCCAGTCAAGACCGTTTCGAGAGCTCATAAACAACCCGTCGGTAAGTGCCCATGCAAGACGCGGAAGAGTTTCAAAGTGCTCTTTTCTCTTTTTTATATTCCCTTCGCACATCTGCTCAAAATTTTTCAGCCATCTGTGCTTCTCGGTATATCTTGTGGGAAAACCCACAACCACGTGTGGTGCACGGTAATAGGGCATCACGTTGTTGGTATATAACTCACAATCATCGCTTTCACCATATCGCAAAATAACGGGATTGGTCCAGTTTTTGAAATCCTCCGATTCCATATACCTGATATCACGCAAACCCCCTGCCGTTCCGGCACCGGGACCTTGGTGAAGTCCACGAACGTAAGACACATACTTTTTCTTTCGCTTATCCCAGTAGGCTATATTCAAGGAATCAAATATACCGCCGTTTGGCACACTTCCATCGGTCATCATCCACGCCTTTTTGAAGTGTATTCCGTCAGGGCTGGTGTAGCACCAAAGCTCACGGTTGTCAGGAAAGGGTTTTCCCTCTCGCTCATAATGTGAAACAGCCTTAAATCTTTCTTCAGGCAAACAGTCAGGATTTTCGTCCTTGAAAACAAAGAAATTGTCAAGAGGGTCGTCCGTGCTTTGTTTCAAAATAATATTGTTGTTGGAATCGCCCTCAAACTCACAAACATTCAACTCCGGACGATGCCAGTTGAGACCGTCCTTGCTCTCCATAAAACAAGCATAAAAAGGCTTCACAACACCATTATGCACCGCCGTAATTCCAAGATAGTACATACGGTAGCCCTCGTCCAGCTTAACAATGTTAAAATATATGCTGGAATCGCCTTCCCATGGCTTGTCAAGGGTACACACCAGTTCACGCTTAACAGGTTTATGCATAGTGAGGACAGCTGTTGTTTTGCTTTCGTCCACCAAATGACAGTCCCAGAACAACTCTCTGTTGTTTTTTTCAATATGCAAAGACATACAGTTCACCTCCGCTTATTTATACAAATACACAATTGCCGACCTTGGAGTACCGCCTGAGTTCAGTATCATATGTCGGTACGATGCTGCCTCATAAGGCGACAAATCGCTGATGGTTTTGATGGTTTTTTCATACGGGTCGCATAGGAAATTCTTTGTCAGCATATTCTTCATATACACATATTCGCTATATTCTCCGCTGTTTTCATCCCTGTACTGAGTTTGAAATGCATATGTGGTATCCGTGAGCTTTGAAATCTCCGCAAACTGATAATAATAGGTCGCTATATAGGTTGACACATTGGTTGAGCCAACACAAAGCCACGATGCACGCTTTTGTTCGGGCAGCTCCTTTTCGTCATAGTCAAAAACTCTGTCCACTGCTGTTACGGTTTTTCTGCCGTTTAAGGTCTGATATCGGATTATATCTCCAAAGCCGATATCTGTTGCACTCTTGATTAACACACTTTCCAACTCAGGATTTGCGGCAATGGTCTTTGCAAGCAAAGCTCCATCCATCTGCCACTCAGAACCAAGATACTGTGTTGCAACTCCGTTTGTGGGAGCTGTGATAAACTCCTGATAATACAAACCGTGTTCAGCCAAAATAGCATCCTGTTCCACATAAATAGTGGCTTTTTGTTGTGTCAGGACATTATAACCCGATATTTCAATATACACAGCTCCATCCGTTTGGTCATATACGGTGCACACCTCTTCAACCAACAATGAAGGGGCAGCAGGATTTGTTACAACATCATAGGTGCCTTTCAAATCCGCATATTCCTTTCTCTGTGCCGCAAACTTGAAGAATCCGGTTTCAGGGTTCTGCATATACAAATCCATGTCGTGGTTCTTGATGTTCAGATTGGTGGTTACATCAACCACTTGAGAATATACCTGATAATAGTCGTCATACGAATATCCTGTCCAAAAATCACCATTGATGGTACTGCTGTTTCCATCATCCTTCACAGGAAGAACAAAAACGGGAGAGTTATTTTCGATTTTTGCCGTTTGGGTATGATTCATCCAGAATGAACCCGATGCCTTTGAATACATTTCTCTGCCAACACGGTTTTCAACAGAATAATTCATGGAAGTATTTTCTTCCTGCTCTGTTCGGTTCAAAGAATCCAGTTCAGCAATTTCATTATTGCCATTCAGCTTGAAGCACATAAAATTAAGTGTGTAAAATCCGTTTGCGTTCTGCATCAGAATATTCTTCAAGTCCTTCACCGAAATCGACACACCGTCCAGCTTAACACGATTTGCATAAGGGTAAACTTCCCACTTGTTGTACTGTGTAAACACACGGCTGTAAAGGGGTTCGTCAAAGCCGGATTCCTGCTTGTGTCCCTGGAAGAAGCCAACCGTCCAATCCTGACCCAAAACATCTTCAGCCTTGGTCATCCACAAAATTCTGTCGCTGTCATCCAAAAATACAGTTACATTGTCACCAAGTGAAAATATTCCGGGAATATTATCCATTTCATAGGCAAATTCATACTCCGCTCCGTTGATGGTAAAAGTGTCACCCGACATAGCTTCAATAACACATTTTTCAAGTTTTTTGCCCTCAACAATCTTTACCACATTTCCGTCAGCCGATGTATAAAGCTTCACAACCTGATTGGCTTTCAGCTTTTTTAACTTCTCCGCATTGCCCAGATAGTTATAATAAGCTACGTTTTCTTCAGCAAATTCAAACCTTTGTCCTTCGGAATCGGTCAGCACAAGGCGTTCGTCCTGTGCAAATACCGACATAAGACGGTGTACGGTATATTCATTGACAAATACCACATCATACCTTTTGTCATCATTACTATCCAAAAGGGTAATATCACCGTTTTCTATAAGCAAATCGGCAGGCTTGAACGCAAGATGTGCTACGCCGTTGTAAACTACGTCATATTTTTCCGAAAGTGTGTACTTTCTGCTTTTGTCTGATGCATCATAAGCCTTTACCATATTGCCGCTAATGTCCGATTCTGTGCAATCCAAATCCGATGCGTCAATAATTATCTCATGATTTTCCGGACTTTCCCAAAAAACCGCAATTTTGTTGGGTGTGTCCTCATATGTTCCAACCGTCACTTGCTTTCCGAGACTGTCTTTCAGCATATTTTCACTGTCATCAAAGGTTTTACCTCCCACAACAGCTGTAGACGTATCGTTTGGAACTTTCTTTTCATCAATCAAAGAAGTCTTTTTGTTTTCCTGAACAACACCTTCATAAAGTGTCATCTTATACTTAGACGCAAGCAGACTTTCTCTTTCTCTGCCCACTGCCGCTTTTCCGCCTGCAGGCGAATATATAATTTCTGACTGAGGCTTTGTAACGGCATTCGCCATAATGATATATGCATCACCGCGTTTCAGAAAATCACTGTGCTCGCCTGATGATGTACCTTCTTCCAGATCCAGTTTTTTGCTCTGTCTGATTGCCGCCTGAGTGTAATATATGGGTTCTGTCTGCATTATCGTATCATATCCCATTGCTCTTAAAAGCATCAGCAAAAAGTCAGCTCTGTTCACATAATCATTGGGGCGAAACCGTGATGCACCGTCGCCTGTGATATACCCCAAGTCATACGCAGTCTGAATATCATTATAATACTTGTTTGATGCATCAACATCCGTAAATACAGGAACGCTTTCAATCTCACCATTTGCCACATCGCCATTAAATGCCTGAACAATCAAACTTACAGCATTCGCTCTTGTCATCAGGTTTTCCTGATTAAACTCGTTTCCTTCAGGGCACACACCGATTGCATTGAGCAAAGACAATGCACCGTGCAGCTCTGTTCCCTTTTCCACATCGTTGAAGTTCAAACCTTCCTTTTTCAATAAGTTCAGGTCTGAATATACTTCAATTTCAGCCACGTGTGCCATGTTTGAGCTTGAGCTTGTAGGCTTTTGGACACGCACATAACGGAAAGGCTGACCGTTTGTTTCAAAAATGATATGTTCCATGTATGCCACAGGAGTGGGATCCATTTCATAGGTAACAACCTCGCCCGAAAAATCCGCTGTGTTTGAAAGCATCAGCACAAATTCCTTGCGGTATGATTCATTATCAGCATCCTGACGCGGCACAACCTCAACCGAGGTAATCTGATGCTGAGCACCCAAATCCACCTGTACCCACATTTCATCACCGGGATTGGCACGTGTCCACCAAGTATTATAATTACCATCTGTCACATAAGTGTCATATGCCCCATGCTGGTATGAATACGAGGTTGTTGTCTTTCCCAAAGCAAGGTTAGGCAGACCTTCTTCTGCTGCGCCGGCAGGGAACGGCATCAATCCTATGGCAATAGCACAAACCAAAACATACATCAATATCCTTTTTCCCATAGTTTTCAACCTCCTCTCTCTAATTCACTCTCAATTGTTCATATAACTTCAAAGCTCTGTCAAATATAACCGCCGCCTCTGCACGGGTGGTATTGTTCTTCGGCATAAAGCAACCGTTTTCATAACCGTTAATAACTCCTGCCGATGCCAGAACCGAGACTCCGTATTGAGCATAACTGTCAATACTGTTGTGATCTTCAAAAAGTGTTACAATTTCACTGTTAAAGCCTTTGCTGTCCAGAGCACGGTAAATCATTGTTATCAAATCCTGTCTGGTAACATTTGTGCCCACACCAAATTCTTTATCAGAAATCCCCTTGACAATATTATGTCTGACCGCTGATGATACATAAGGATAATACCATTCATCCTTTTCGCAATCCTCGAATGTGTTTTTCTCGTCTGACACATCAAAGCCAAATGTCAAAACAATCAGCTTCACAGCTTCTTCTCGTGTAAGAGTTGCGCCGGGATCAAATATACCGTCACCTTTACCGTTCAATATTTCCTGTTCAGCCAGACTATAAACCGATTCTTTTGCCCAGTCATAACCCCCAAGATCATCAAAGCGAACGGTTTCTTTCTGAACATCAGGAGTCACGGGAGCTACGGGCGTTACTTCAACCGGTTTTGCGGGATATGCTTTATAGCCGCCTCCACCGCCGCCGCTACCGCTGCCTCCTCCCGAATGTGAATTGTTCTTTTTGGCATTTTCAATATCGTCAATGATGTCAGCAACTTCTTTATCCATGCCTGATGCATAGTCTTTGACCGCTGAAGCTGTGTTTTTAAGCATCTTTGCAATTTGGAGATAAGTAACATCGGTATCCAGCGTCTTTTCCGAAATTCCGAGTGCATCGGAATATTCCTCCAATGCTGTGATTATCTCTTTGTTGTTTCCTTTCTGAATCAACGACAACGCAACAGCTCTTTTCATAGCTTCTGCATAGGCTTCTGCAGAGTCAAGCTCCATATGCTTTTTCACCTCTGTCATCAGTTCTTCAAATTCCTCACCGTCATAATATTCAGAAAATACCTCAGGCAGAAACTTTGCATAACGGCCGACAATGGAATCATAATCCTTTTCGGACTTAACACAACCTGCCGCAACAGCTGCCGCAAAAACCACTTCAACATCCTGAACCGAATCAATATCCGAAACCTCAGAATTAAAAAGTTCAATCTTGTCACGAACCATCACAAAAAGCTCACCGAAATCGTCACCAAAGGGCTCAACATCCTGTGCCGTTTGTGAAAAGTATTCTTCATATTCTTCAAACACCGAAGAAAATTCTGTTGCCGAAACAGCCTTAAATTCCCGTACAAGCTC
>JAZRMZ010000034.1:0-3863 GCA_045647905.1 Clostridia bacterium | reverse complement strand
TCCGACTTCAAAAAACGGTACAAAAGCGACCCACGATAACAAAAAACACGACGAAAAGGTCAGGGGCAAAGCCGCAAGCAAAGCGCTCACAGCTATAAATGCACCACCATATCTTTCTGCATTTATCACTTTTATCAAACTTATAACCAGTCCTTTCAATGCAGGCAAAGCACAAATATTATTGTCTGTACATAGTATATGTTTTACCATCCTTGAAACAATATACTTTTATTTTGTTTTCAGTAACAATTTCATATCTGAGACCCTTTTCCCAGCCATCTTCATCACTGCCGTGATACTGGATTCCGTCCGACAATCTGTATCTTTCGCCTCTAACAAAAGGTAATGTGCAAATAAGCTTAACTCCGTCACCCTCTTTTATAAATTCTATTCTCTTGCCCGTGCTGTCAGTCCATTTTCCCATCAAAAATTTTCTGATATAGCTGTCCGAAAGCAAAATTTCCTTTGTATCCGCAAAATCAATAAGGTCATAAAGAACTTCAACATCTTCAACCGCATTCAGCCGTGCATCCGTCAGCAAAAGATATTTTTCGGCATCTTTGTAATCTTCCATTTCTTCAAAGCCTTCCCTTGCCTGTTCATAATTACCGTCCGCAAGCAAAGCCAGAGCCTTTTTGTATTTACATTCCTTTATGCCGTATTCCGAACCACGGTAAAAACTTATACCTTCAAAGATTTCAATTGCAGAGTCATAATTCCCGGCCTCCATTGCAGAATTTGCCCGTCCTCGCTGTAATTCAAGAAAGCCAAAGGCGATTCCGCAACAAACAATCAATATTACAACAGCCCCCACGAGCAACTTTTTCAGCATTCCTCTGCGTTCTTGTTCCAAAGGCGCACACTCCGCAAAATCCATCCTTTCGGAAGGCTTGTCCTCAATTACGGCAACGGGTGCCGTCTTGGAAAGCGCCTGTTTTTCAGCAGGTTTGTTAACCGTTCCCTTTTGCGAAAAACCCTCAAACGTATGCAATGATTTTTCAAAATTCTGAACAGCATTATTCTCCGAAATTTCCGGTCTTTCGGGGCGAAACATATTGAGAACAACGTCCAGATGGTTTTTCCCCATCCGAATTGTCTCCTTTTGACCCATGGTTGTTTTGGCTCTTGCTTTGCCTTTGTCACCACCGCCGCCATTCAAGTTCACCTTGGGGAAGTACGGGTTTGACTCGCCACAGATTATGCACTTTTCACCTTTGTTCACCGTTTCGCACTGAGGACACTTCCACATATATATTCACCCACCTTTTGAACCGTCAGAAAAACATTCAGGCAAAGCTTATGACCGCCATTGATTAAGCTCCTCTGTAATAGGTCTTTTTATATTCATTCCACAAGGCAATTTTCATTTTCTCATTGCCATACACAAGCTTTGAAATGTAGTTATCCTTCAAAAACATCCTGCGTTCCTTAAATGCTTTTTTCAGATTTTTAAAATTCTTATAGCCACAAACCGCAACTCCCATGGCATAATCATCAGAAGCCACTCTTTTTATAAACTGTTCCAGCTTGAACTTCCACTCATCAACACTTTCCGAGCGTTCAAGTGTGTCCAGAATCATGTATTCAAATTCCATGGGCGTTGAAAAATACGCAAAGCATCCGTCTGTTGCCGTAATAAAAATCCCCTCATTGTTGCAAACCACATTTCTGCTGTGCAATGCAAAGTCAGCTCCTGCAACAACAAGATTGGTCAGTGTTCCGTCAGCGCTGAGTTTCTTCAACTCATCCGCCTCGCCCTCAACATCGTCCCGTGTAACCTGACAAAGTCCGTCGGGAGTCAGCACAAAGCCTCTTGAATCCCCCGCCCACAAAAATGACGAAAAGATTCTCTTCCCCTCATTTGAAAGCAAAATCACCGATGCCGTTGTGGGAAAGTCAATAACCTCCGTTGACAGTTCAGCCCTTTCAAGACTGTTCAATCTGTCGCTCAGCATTTTTTTTAAATTTTCTCGCAAAGAACTGCTTTCAACTCTCAGGATTTCAGCATCAATTTCACAAATCTGCCCGTACCATTCCATTGCAGCCTCTGCCGAAACCCTTGATGCAATATATGCACCCGATTTATTGCCGTACACACCGTGCTTTTCCGACCCGATTTCACCGCATCCGTCAAACACGCCAATCATTCCGATGTTATCATTAACCGAGAACGCATAACTGTCCTCACCCTTTTCATCAATCATTTCACCGTTGATTACAAACACCGTATCAAGGCATTTCAACAACGAATCATTTTTTTTATTATTGTTTGTGCTCATAAAACCACTCCCGTTCCTTCCTTCAAGACCTGTTACAGTTCTTCCGCCCCGCTTGGTGCCGCCTCTGTCTGCGGTTCCGGTGCTGCCGACGGAGTTACAGGTTCAACACTCTGCCCCTGTTCGGGCTGTTCGGTAACCGATGCATTTTCACCATCGGGAGCAACATCAACCTTATTTTCCTCAGTTTTTTCCGGTGCTGTTTCCTGAGGTGTCTGCTGTGCAGGTGCCTCGGCTTCCGGCTTTGCCTCTGCCAACGCCTTTGGGGGGTCAGGAACAACAATAATACCCTGATTGTCATTGCTGTCCGTCTTTTCTTTTTTCGTGGTTTCTGCCTCATCCTTCTTTTTCTCGGATGCAAATTTTTCCTGCTTTGTTTTTTCCTTTTCATTCTCATCGACAGTCTCGGTCTGAGCCTGTTCAGGCTCGGCAACGAAACCGCTCATACTGCTGCTGAACAAAACAATTGCCGCAACCGCACCAATCACCAGGCAAATGGACACAATAACCGTTATAATAAACCATTTCCCGACAAAAAAACCATCTTCTTCGGGAACAAGGTCCTCAATTGTACCAAAGCCAACCGCACGCTCAGAAGTAACAGTTGCCGGCACTTCATCAATTTTTACAATTTCTTCAATTTCCTCAATTTCATCCGGTTCGTCATTATCAAAAAACGGTATATATCCGTTCAGTTCCACTTCATTACCGCATTTTTTGCAGACCAAATCCGAAATATTAACTTTTTTTCCGCAATTTGCACAAAACACAAAAATACATCCTTTCGGTTCTTCTTTTCATTTTCGTATACACTACCATTTTTATTTTAACAAAACAAAAGAAAAATGTCAATAAAAAGCAAAAAAACTGCTAGATTAGTTATATTACGCTTTACAATACAATTTTTATGTGATATAATGGTTGAAAATTCAGGTTTGGAGGAATATTTTATGGCAGAATTACTTGAAATTATTATGATTGTGAGCTTTGGATTTTCATGGCCTCTTAATGTTATGAAGTCCTACAAAGCAAAAACCACCAAAGGCAAAAGTCTTTCTTTCCTTTGTCTAATTTTCTTTGGCTACATAGCAGGTATCGCCTCAAAGTTTGTCAACGAAGCATATATGGCAAACTTCGCTCAGAAATGGTATGTTCTTTTCTTCTATTTTCTGAACCTCATTATGGTTGGTCTTGACCTTATTATGTACGCAAGAAACTACCGTCTTGACAAGAAAAACGGTGTGCTTTAAAAAACACTCTCTGTGTCATTCTGAACGTTCCCTTTCGTCATTCTGAACGCAGTGAAGAATCTCTTTCAAAAGCCCTTCAACTACGCTCAGGGTGACCCCACGCCTCCACCTTTGGGGGAAATGGCAAAATCGTCAGATTTTGACTGAGGGGGTAAACTGCTTACCCCAAGACACACAACAGCCCTGCAATGCATCCGCATTGCAGGGCTGTTTAAATAGAATCTGTCAGGCTACTGTAAGACCCTTCGGCAAGCTCAGGGTGACTCATTAAGTTATCACACGTCCGTTGATGTCATTCTGAGCCAACGCCGAAGAATCTTTTCCAAAAAACCTTCGG
>JAZRMZ010000033.1:0-30277 GCA_045647905.1 Clostridia bacterium | reverse complement strand
CCTCCACCAACCAATTTCACGGAAACGTGTATATAGTAAATGCGTCATATAGCAAGGCTTGACTTGCTATGTGGCGCATTTGTTTGTTTAAGGAAGGATTGACTTAAGATGTAAATTTGAAGGAATAGTCCTAATTTATAAATTGACTTTTTATCACGTGAACGTACAATTGAAGTGACAATAATCAAATTATCATTACCTTCTTATTATAACTAAAATAAGCACAGCATGTAAATTATACAAACTATGCTTATTTTGTACCAAATTGCAATCGTCAGCTGCATTCCTATTATTTAAAAATATAAATCAGATTGTCCCTGCGATATTTTCGGCGTTGCCGAAATGCAGATGGATAAACAATGGGATGGTTTGCGGATTGTGCGCAGTTGTGGGGCTGTGGGCGCGAAATCGGCGTTGTTAAGGCAGTTGTTTATTTGCAGATATGGTAAAATACTGATACAAAGTAAAAAAAAAACTCTTGCGAAACGGGGAGTTGGCGGATATACTTATAACGACGCAATGTTGATTAAGAGCAAATAAAAAACAGCAGGAGGTTTATAGAAAACATATGAAGCATTCGAAAATATCAAACGTTGGTTCGGTCAAAAAGAGCGGAATCAGTTTGGCAAAAACTAAAAAACTATGTTCGGGATGGGCGTTGGTTATTCCGTCGGTAATCCTTTTTGTCTTTTTAGTATGGCGACCGATTGTAATTGGAATTATGTATTCTTTTTATGACTTGAGAGGAACGACACCCACCGAATTTGTTGCCTTTAAAAATTATGTTGATGTGCTTACCGACAGTAATTTTTTGAGCACTTTGCTGAATACGGTGAAGTATGTGTTATGGTCACTTTTGATTGGTTTGCCGTTGCCATTTGTTGCGGCGGTGATTCTGAATGAAAAGAGACATTTCAAGGGCTTTTATAAATTTACTTTGTATTTGCCGGTTGTTATGCCTGCAATTGTGACCTGTCTCATCTGGCGTTACATATATGGCGAAGGAAGCGGTGGGCTTCTGAATATGATTCTTTCTTGGGTTGGCGGAAGTCCAATGACGTGGCTTTCGGACAAAACAATGACAATTCCGCTTATTATTATTGCGATGACATGGAATTCATTTGGTAACACAATGATTTTGTATTTGTCTTCACTTCAGGGTGTTGATGTGTCCCTTTATGAAGCCGCACGCATTGACGGTGCAGGTTTCTGGAGAAGACTGTGGGTTGTTGTTATGCCTCATATGCGAGGAATAATGCTGCTCCTTGCAATAAAGCAGATTATCGGTGTGTTCCAGATAACAGAGCAACCGCTGATTATGACGGGCGGTGGCCCCAATGGTGCATCCATGTCCCTTGGACTTACCAATTATTTTTATGCATTCAGATACGGCCAGATGGATAAGTCTCTGGCTCTCGGCGTGATTACCTTCTTGATTCTTTTGTCACTTACTTTTGTGTACTTCAAGTTGGATAAAAAGATTAATGATTAGGAGTTGAATTGTCTTGAAAAAGAAGAAAAAGATTAACAATGGAAGCGGCTTGCTTAATTTCATGGATTTTAAGTCCGGAAAATACAAGGTGCTTTATGGTGTCATGGTGGGAATCATGGCGGTTATGGCATTGACTTGTATTGTACCTGTTATTTGGGTGTTCTTGTCAGGATTCAAGTCAACTGCAGAAATGTATAAGGTCCCTGCATCTTTCTTCCCTGAAAGTATTGATTTAAATCGAATTGTTGAAATATGGGATGCTATTCATTTTGAGAAATATATTTTTAATTCGGTGTACATAATTATCGGTTGCTGGTTGTTTGACATAATAATAAACGGTCTTGCAGGATATGTTCTTGCAAGGGTCAGACCCAAGGGATATGCTTTGCTTGAAACATTGATATTTTGGACAATGTTGCTTCCCGGTATCAGTATGGTTCCCCTTTATATGACCTTTGTTGATGCTCCGATTATCCACACAAATATGATCGGAACATTCTGGCCCATATGGCTTATGGCAGGGGCGAATGCGTTTAACATATTCCTTTTCAGAAACTTTTTCAATGGTATTCCCCGTGATTACTTTGAAGCGGCAAGAATTGACGGATGTTCAAATCTCGGAATATTCTTCAGAATTGTTCTTCCCCTTTCAAAACCCCTTATTGCAGTTGTGAGCATAATGAGCGTGACCGCATCCTGGAGTAACTTTATGTGGCCTTATCTTGTTCTCGGAAATACTGACTATGAGCCCGTTTCGGTTATGATTTATCAGGTAACAAGCTCGGTCAGCACAACATTCCAGGATAATCAGATTATGTTGACCATTATTTTGTCAACATTGCCGCCCATGATTTTGTATTCAATATTCTCGAAGTACATAATCGGCGGTGTGAATATGAGCGGTATAAAAGGATAGAAGGAGGGATTACATTGTTAAAAAAATCAATTGCTTTGTTTGTAGGTCTGATGTTTGTTTTTTCGGGCGTTGTTGGAGCTTTTGCAACCGAAGTTGCCGATGACCAAAATCCGATTCAGATTATCTGCAGCGGTGACGTGGAAAAAATAAATATTCAGTTAATACCGGCTGAACCATACAGCGGAACAATGGGAATATATGTTATAAAGGCTGATGTGACTGTTGAAGACATAACCCCCGATAACGTTTCGGAGGCTGTTATCGCCATAAAAGAAATAAAGCCCACGGATGGTGAGTATTCCGCAACATTGAATTTGAGAGACGGCATTGAAGCCGGTTGGTACAGAATTGTTGCAACCGACTATCTGTATGGTGCTCCCGAATGGAATGACACAGATATTGAAGCCAGAAGCGCAGAAATTTATCTTGCGGATGCGAACAGTGTGAACGACGCAATAAGTGCGGTGAACGGTGCAACAAAAAATACAATAAACTCAATTATCGAAGGCGAATACGGTGTTGTTCTGAATATTGAGCTTCCTGTGGATTATGAAGCTCTGGACGAAAAAATTGCAAAATATTTTATTCTTGAAAGAAAGAATACATACAGCAACACTTTTGAAACCATTGAGGAAATCCAAAAGGCGTATGAAGTTGCTGTCTTATGTGCAAGAATGGCAACGGTTGAAAAGGATGCTCTGAAGGAACTTGTTGAAAGCAAAAAAGAAGAGTTGTTGTCGGGAATAACCGAGGATTATGATGCGTTTGCTGACGAAGTTGTCAGAGTTTTTGCGAAAATCCGTGATGATGAAGAGTATAAAGGGGATGACAAAGCTCCCGTTGAAGTGATGAAGGATTTGCTCCGTCGGGCAACGGCTGTTGCGGCGCTTAATGAGTCAAGCAGAGCTGATATTCCCCAAATCATCGAAAAGTATAATGACGTTTTTGAACTTGATCTGGGCGGAAAGTTCCTGAAGGTTGACAAAACAGAGGTTTATAAAGCCTTGTCAAGAATGGCATTTGATTCCGTTGAAGATGTGCAGAATGCCTTTGATGCAAGAATTGAAGAACTGTTGAACAAGAAACAGACTACCGGCGGTGGCGGTGGTGGAGGCGGAAGCAGCTTTGGCGGCGGCTCCGCATCGGGCAAAGTTGAATATGAATTCACCGACAACGAAAAAACGGTTGTGGTTGAAAACAAGGTGTTTGCGGATATGGCGCAGGCTGAATGGGCAAATGAATATGTTGAATACCTTGTTGAAAGAAAGATTGTCAACGGTGACGGAACAGGAAACTTCAGACCCAACGCAAGGGTAACAAGAGAAGAATTTGTCAAGATGATTGTTCTTGCCTTTGATTTGTATGACGAAGATGCCACAGCGGATTTTGCTGATGCGGACAAGAATGCATGGTATTATCCCTATATAGCAAGTGCCGTGAAGAGCGGCATCATCCGTGGTGTTGACGAAAAGAACTTTGGTATCGGCAGAAACATCACAAGACAGGATATTGCAGTTATTGCAAACAGAATTTACGGTATGAACGGAAAAACCGTTGAAGCCGCAGAAGATGCAGAGCGGTTTGCGGATTATGATGAAATTGCGGATTATGCAAAGGAAAGTGTTGCGGCAATGCGTGATGCAGGAATAATCAACGGTTTTGAAGACAACACATTTATGCCTGCGGACTTTGCAACCCGTGCACAGTCTGCAAAGATAATTTATGTTTTGACCCAGGAGGTGATCGGCTTATGAGAAGATTTGGTTCAGCGTTAATTGCCATATTGGTGGTTTTGGTGATGGTTGCATCACAGACGGTTGTTTTTGCTTCGGCAGGCGATATGGAATACAATGTTATGGTTGACACGGGAATTATACCTGCCGACAGTCAACGCAGTTATGAAAATAATGCAGTTGTGACAAGAGGCGAGTTTGCTTCGGCACTTCTGAACCTTACGGGCAAGGAAGCATACCTTCCCCCAAAGTCGGTTTTCACCGATATAAGCGGTCACAAATATGAAAAAGAGATTGCCACCCTTGCGGAAAGCGGAATCATAAGCGGTTATGCCGACGGAAGCTTCAAACCCGACGAGACAATCACATACGAACAGATGGTGAAGTTGCTTGTTTCTGCCGCAGGGTATGACGAGCTTGCAAAGGTGAAGGGCGGATTCCCTGCAGGTTATTTTGCAATTGCAAAGAGCACGGACATTACCTTGGGGGTTTCTCTCGGATACAGCGATAATGCAGGCTTCAGAGATATGGTTAAATTGCTTTATAATACAGCCAATGCAAATATGTTGCTCGAAACCTCTTTTGTTCAGTCAGCAGAGGGCGACAGCGTGACATTTTCGACGGACGACAGTCGTACGGTCTTTGGCGAGTATAAGAAGATTTATAAAGTCAGAGGAATTGTTACGGCAACTCCTTCCACTTCACTGAACGGCGGCAGCGACGTGGGCGAAGGCCTTGTGAGAATTGAGGACGTCATCTATGATTGCGGAGTTGCTGATGCTGATGAGTATCTCGGTATGTATGTTACGGCATATTATCAGGCTTCGGGCAATGGCGAAAATAAGGTTGTGTCAATACAGCCCGAATCCAAAAATACAGTTAAGACAATAAAGGCTGAAGATGTTGCGAAGGACAGCGGTGAATTTTCCTATGATTGCTTTGTGGCATATGAGGGCGATTCCCTGAAAAAATACACCTTGAGCAAGGATATGGACCTCATATACAACGGAAAGGCGTATACGGGCTTTGACCTTGACACAATGAAGCCCGAAACGGGCAACGTAACACTTATCGACAACAATGGCGACAGAGCTTATGATGTGGTTCTGATAAATGAGTTCGAGAATTTTGTTGTGGAATCAATCGCAAAAGGCGAAATGACGGTATACGACAAATACGGTAAGAGTCTGAAACTTGAAGACGTTGAATCCTTGTCCATTGTTTCCCAGTATGGTGACATAATGGAATATAACGAGCTGAAGGAATGGGATGTCTTGTCGGTGTTCAGAAGCAAGGACAACCTTGTTGTGAAGATTAATGTTATGAACGATCCCGTAACAGGTAAGGTCGAAAAGCTTGATGACGAGGACGGTGTTACAATTGACGGCGATACCTTTGAAGTGGCTGAAAGCTTCAAGGAAGCTCTGGAATCGGGCGTTGCGGACATAGATGAAATAAAGCTTGGTCAGAGAGGTGTTTTCTATCTTGACTTTGATGAAAAGATTGCGGCGGCAAATCTGAAAATTGATGCATCCTGGCAATATGCAATGCTTGTGAATGCGGCAATGGACGATGAAGCATTCAATAAAACACTCAAGCTGAATCTTTACGGCACCAATGACAGATTTGAAGCATACTCCTGCGCTTCAAAAGTCAATAACGGAAAAACCCCCGAAGAAATACTCTCAATGCTTCAGACCAACGGTGCTATTGTTCCCCAGCTCATAAAGTTCAAGGTGAACAGCGAAGGTCTTGTGAACAAAATTGTCCTTGGCGACAAAAATGCCGAAGGTGATGATGAGCTTCGTCTTGTTGCGGAAAAAGAGGAAAGAAAGTACACAGAAGGTGCGTACAGAATGATTGACTTCACCAACAATAACATTCTGGTGGACGGAAGCACAATTCTTTTCATTGCGCCTTCGAGTGAAGAGAATTATTACGATGAAGCAAGTTATTCCGTGAGAAACTACAAGTTCTTAAAGCATGGTGACTGGTATAACATAAGTGCTTATGATACCGACTTCTCTGACCTTGCAAAGGTAATGGTTGTGTACACCAGCGCTGTTGAAGAATATCCCTATACAAGCATTACTCTTGTTGACGAGATTATAACCGAAATTGATGCCGAGGGTACTGTGAGACAAAAGCTGTGCGGCTACAAGTGGGACGGAACCGAGGTTAGCTGCTATGAAGAAACTGAAGGACTTTTTGATGGTCTTGAACAGGGCGATATTGTGAGGTATGATCTGAACACAAAGAACAGAATCACCCATCTGAAGCTGTATTTTGACGTAAGTGAACAGCCGAAGAACGAAGGCGCTTTGGTTATGAATGAGGGTGACTCCATAAATCAGCCCAATGCAAGTGTATTTATGCAGTACGGCGTTATCTATGAAAAACAGGGCGAATTCATTAAAACAACGATTGATATTCCTGAAAACATAAACGATATTCCTGATGTCAAGCTCACATATCTGTTGAATCAAGCGAATTATCCCACAAGCATATATCTTTGCAATACGGACAAAAACACCGTAACAAAGATTACGGGAGAACAGCTTGGAGACTATCTTTACAGCAGAAACAGCAATGCAAGAGCCCTGTGGTTTTCTTCAATAAGCAGATTGCGTTTTGTTGTGATATACGAAGACTAACTTAGGGAGACAGAAAAAATGATAAACATTAAAAGAGAGCAAAGGGAAGTTTTCTGGGATAGTTATCTCGTTGACACGGAACTGACAACTGCCGAACACAGAATTCATCAGCCCCAAAAACGGGAAAAGGTTATGTCTCTTGATGAAATCTGGGAAGGCGACGGATGTATTTACTGGAACATCATCAAGGAAGACGACAAGTACCGTATGTATTACCTTGCACGTCACTGCCTTGAAAATATTTTCAACGGAGAAAAGTGTCGAATCTGCTATGCGGAAAGCAAGGACGGTCTTCGTTGGAAGAAGCCTGATTTGCATATCCATAATTTCAAGGGTTCCGATGCAAACAACATTATTCTTGACGGCAACGGCGAAGAAGGAAGCCTCGACAACTTCTTCTGTTTCAAGGACACAAACCCCGATTGCCCCAAGGATGAAATATACAAGGCGATTGCTTCTCCTTTGCTTGATATACAGTTCACGGATTTGTGGTGCTACACAAGTGAGGACGGAATCCACTTCAAAAGAGCCTGGCAGATGGCGGACACAACAAAGGGAACTTTTGACTCTCTGAACACCGTTATGTGGGACAGCGAGGCAAAGGAATATGTTTGCTATGTCCGTGGTTTCCATAATGACAACACAGTTCGTGATATTCGTGTTATGCGTTCAAAGGACTTCAGGGAATGGTCCGACCCCGTGCAGATTAACTTTGTCAATGAGGTTGAGGAGCATCAGCTCTATACCAACTGCATTATGCCTTATTACAGAGCGAATCACATAAAAATCGGATTCCCTTCGAGATATTATGAAAGAAAAGCCTGGTCAACAAGCCATGAAAGCCTTTGCAAGAATTCCGACAGACGTCGTACCCTTATGGGTCACGCGGATTATATGCAAAGAATGGGGCTTGCCATCACGGATTGCCTCTTTATGGTGTCCCGTGACGGCGACAACTGGGAAAGATTCGACGAGGCATTTATTGACCCGGGAATTGAAGACCGATTCAACTGGGTTTATGGCGACTGTTATCCTGCATACGGCATTATTGAAACCGAAGCAGAGGGATATAATGCTCCCAATGAAATGTCCTTGTATGTGAAGGATAATCACTGGTCATCAAGACCTTCGGAGCTTTACAGATACATCCTGCGTCTTGACGGCTTTGCCTCACGCCATGCAGGTGCAAAGGAAAGAAAGATTGTCACAAAACCCTTTGTTTTTGAAGGCGACAAGATGGAAATTAACTTCAGAACATCAGCGGCAGGATATATTTACATCAATTTCCTTGACGAAAACCTTGAAAAAATTCAGGGTTGCGGAAGTGACGAAATATTCGGCAACTCCGTTGACAGAGAGGTGTTCTTTGAAAATGAGGATGTGCTCAAAAACCTCAACGGAAAAACCGTTCGTATGGAAATTATTATGAAAGATGCAGATATTTTCTCATTTATGTTCAGATAATTGAATGTGAAATCATTGAAAATTAATGAAGGGAGGAAATATATGTTCAGAAGATTAAAATCAACCAATAGGGTTTTGTCGCGTATTTATCTGTATATTCTGTTCCCCGTAATTGTAATTTTGCCTTTTGCGATTATGTTGACGGTATATCTGAAGGATACCTATACAGACTTTTTGCACAAACAGCTTTCCGAAAAGGTCGAGAGTATGTGCGACCAGAACGAAACAACCCTGAAGACCCTCACAATGAGTGTAAATTTTCTGGAGGAGGACAAGGCATTTTTGCGGACCATGGATGGGAACGGCAATGCTGAGGATGTTAAACACAGCGTTGGACTGATGAAAAAAATCAAGACTACCAGTCCTTGCGTTGACAATGTGTTTATCGTTGACAAGAACTCGGAACAGGTGTATACCTGTGATGGTGTGTTTGATGCAAATGAGTTTTTTGAAACAGAATACTGTTTTTCGGAATACAATGCGAGTTACTGGTATAACTACAAAGCTCCTTTTTCGGAAAAACGTATTCTGGCTCCTTCGCAGGTGCATATACAGGAGAAAACAAGAGATATTATTCCCATTGCGTTTACCCGTGTAGGAGAATATCGTGTCACAAATGTTTTTGTTATCAATGTTTCAATGGCACATATCTTTGACGAGTTTGAAAAGAATGACAGCCGGGTTGATATTACCTACGCTATGGTGAATCGGCAGAATAAGGAAATGTTCTGCAAGGATACGGAATTGAGACAGAAAATAGATAGTGAACTGTGGCGAAAGGCGGCACTGTCGGGGGTGACACAGTTTACTCACACAATTAATAACAGGGAATTTCGTGTGATTTCCTATTCGCCCACATCTTCTATCCTTGGATATGTGTATATGGCGTTGATACCTTCCTCTGCAATAAGCGGAGAGGTATACAAAATATGGATGTATTTCCTGTTGATGTGGATTGCGATGATTATCATGATGATTGTTTTGTCGGGATTCTCGGCAAGAGGATTGTATGCACCCATAAAAAGAATGATGTCTGTCCTGCCCAACAAGTATGTTGGCAAGTCCGAAAACGACTATCTGACCATTCTTGATTACATACAGCATGCCAAGCTGGAGCTCCAGACCTATCTTCCAATCGTTCAGGAACGTCTTATCATCGGCTTCCTTTACGGAACAACAAGTGAGGATGAGCTTGCGGAACTTCTTGAAAAGAACAATCTGCGTTTCAACTACGATTATTTCAGCGTTATTCTTGTTGGAATGCGTCCCACTCTTGAATACCAGAAGGTCTTCAACAATGTTCAGGACGAAAACATTCACAAGGGTATTCTTGAGGTGATTTGTTCGTTCCTGCCTGCGGACTATGAAATATATACACTTCATATAAAAAATGATGTTATGTGTATTATCGCAAACGTGGACAACGAAGCAAAGCGTGAGGATATTGTGAATCAGCTTAATTCCTTTATGCAGGTGGTTGAGCAGGACAAGGAGCTTATGCGGCTTAGAATCAGTACGGGGGATGTTTGCATGGGGTATGAGGGTCTGAAACATTCCTTTGATAATGCCATGCAGGAGCTGAACGGAATTGCGGCTTCGCCAAACTCAATGCTTGACACAAGTGCGGCGCGGCGTGATAAGAAAGTCAGTGTGTTTGATTCTGCGGCTGAAACAAAGCTCACAAATTACCTTTTGAAGGGTGATGTGGACGAAGCGAGGGATTACATCAACTTCCTCATAAGCAGTAATCTTGAAACCTATGATTCCGACACCTCGATTTTCAATCTTTATGTAAGAATAACCCACTCCATTCTGAATCTGATGAGAATGAAGAAAATCCCGTGGGAGGGGAAGAATATTGACGAGATTGATGTTGTTTCGGAGTTCTTTGTTATGTCACCGGTGAAGCTTCGTGACGTGATTGAAAAGATGCTGTTCCTGTTCACAAACAACTCGGTTACATTGAAGCTTGATATTGCCGAGGTTGTTGAATATATTCAGAATCACTACACCGAGGACATGCACCTTGATACTTTGGCAGACAAGTATAACACCTCGTCCTCGTATCTTTCAAGAGTGCTCAAGGGCAGACTTGGAATGCCGTTCCTTTCGTATGTAACAAAGCTTCGTGTTGAAAAGGCAAAGGAACTGCTCAACAAAACAGATAAATCCGTAACCGAGATTGGTGAGGAGGTCGGGTTTGCCAACAGAGTGGCGTTCACAAGAGCGTTTACCGCCCAGACAAGCCTTTCGCCGTCTCATTACAGAAAAATCCGAAAAGGCTGATTGGAAAAGGCTTTTGGGTGAGTGGTAAAATAGTGATACAATGTAAAAAAAATGCTCTTGTAAAGCAAATATATTTGTGATACATTGAGCCTGAACAATATCATAACAAAGGTTGTTTGCAAATCTTTTATTTATGCAGACAGCCGTAAAAATTAATTTAAGGAGATGATTTTTGATGTTGTCAAAAAAAATTATGCGTATCTTTGCAGTAATTGCAACACTGGCGGTTCTGTGCGGATGTATTTCCGGATGCGGCAGTAAGGAAGAAGCGGACGGTAAGGTAACAATTTCTGTCGGAAACTGGATTCCTGAAAGTGGTAAAGGCAGAGATGTTCTTGATCAGTACAAGGATGAGTTTATGAAACTTAACCCCAACATTGTTATTGAACCGGATACATGGGCATATGATACAAAAACATTTATGGTGAAGGCAAGTGCAAATCAGTTGCCTACATTATATACAACTCATTTCACCGAGCTTGAAAAGATTCAGAAGGGTGGATATGCGGCTGACATTACCGATGCTATGAAGGAGTACGGAATTTATGACTCAATCAACCCCGAACTTATGGAACTTGTTACAGATGAAAACGGCAGAGTTATGGGTATGCCCACAAGCGCATACACGATGAGTCTTTACATAAACAAGGCATTGTTCAAACAGGCAGGTCTTGTTAACGAAGACGGAAGCATCAAGATTCCTCAAACATACAAAGAAATGGCTGAATATGCACAGATTATAAAGGAAAAGACGGGCAAGGCAGGTCTTGCACTTCCCACATCGGGCAACGGTGGCGGCTGGATATTCCTCAATATTGCGTGGGCATTTGGGGTTGAATTTGAGGAACAGGATGCAAACGGCAAGTGGAAGGCAACTTTCGACACTCCCGAATTCAGAAATGCTCTTCAGTATGTTTATGATTTGAAGTGGAAGCAGAATGCATTGCTTGACAACTCAATTGTTGACCTTGCTGAATTTATGAAGCAGTTTGGTATCGGTGAAGCAGGTATGTGCATCCTTCATCCTGCAGCAGGTATCGGCCTTTCGGCTTCTTACGGAATTAATATTGAAGACATAGCTGTTGCAAGACTTCCCGAAGGTGATGCAGGTCGTTTTGCACAGATGGGTGGTACGGTTTATGTAATCGCTCCCGATGCAACAGAAGAAGAAATTGATGCTTGTATGAAGTGGATGCAGTTCTATCATAAGTATACACCCGAAGTAAACGATGAACTAAAAGAGTCACTTGCAAAGAGTGCAAAAGAGAGTGCTGACCAGGGTAGAGCAGTTCTTGGACGCAGTGCATATGACCTCTGGGTTAACCCCGAACGTATTAAGGCCACTGAAGAAGCCGAAGCACCTTATGTAAACGTTGACCCCAAGGATTATGACGATTACTTCTCATTCAAGAACGTTAAAATCAGACCTGAACCTGCGGCAGCTGCACAGGAATTGTATTCTGTTCTTGACAGCGCATTGCAGGAGGTTATAACGAACAAGGATGCTGATATTGCAAAGATTGCATCTGATGCAGCAAAAGATTTCCAGACAAACCATCTGGACAAAATGGAATAGGAGGATAAATTATGAAAAGATTTTTAGGACTTTTAATTACAGTATGTATGCTGATTGCAATGCTCCCTGCGAACATTGCGTTTGCAGCAGCAGAACCCGAAGCATTGCTTCTTGAAGTTGAAAACGGTGTATATTCATCAGCGTGGCAGACATTCAATGTAAAACATCTTGATGATACTACCGGTGCAACAAGCGGCTCATCTGCATTGCGTTTGAATTTTGTTACGACGGATGGCCCACATACAATTGATGTGAACTTTAATACGGCAGTATCGGGGAAATATGATGTTTGGGTGCTGTCAACAGATATTAATAACATGTGGAATTCATCAAGTGCGAAGTGGATGATTGATGCAAAAAATGCAACCGATGAAGGCTATAAAACTTATACATCGACAGGCGAAACTGTTGTTGATGTAAGCAAAACATCTGATGTTGGTAATCTTGCATGGAGACGTTTTGGTAAGGGTATCAGACTTTCAGAAGGTGCACATACTTTCAATTGGTTGGTTAATGAAAAGAGAAAAGGCGATTCAAAATATTATATGAGTGGTATTGACTGCGTTGCAATCGTTCCCACAGGCTGGGGTGCAGACACAATGCCCCAGGTTGCTCCTCCCGTGCTCCCCGAAGCTCCTCAGCAGACAGCAACAGAGCCTGAAGCTCTTCTTGTTGAAGCTGAAAAAGGCGCATATTCAAGTGCGTGGGGAACATTCAACCTGAATAACCTTCCGGATGTGACAAGCACTGTTGACCCAACAAGTGGTGGAGCGGCAATGCGTTTGACCACTGCGGCAGTTGGCGAACACACCATTGATATGGACTTTGTGACTGAATACGCAGGTGAATATGATATTTGGGTTCTTTCCAATAATCCTATAGATAATTATTTTTCAAAACCCAAGTGGGCAATTGATGCAATGAGTGCTGATGATGACAGCTTTGATTACTATGTATCAACAGGTGAAACAGTTTCTGCTGTAAGCAGGAATAATAGCCTTATGGGCAACTTCTCATGGAGAAGATTCGGCAAGAATGTTGAACTGTCATACGGTTTGCATACATTCAACTGGTTGGTTAATGAAGCTCCTAACATAGGTAATGCTGTATGTTCCAACGGTATTGACTGTATTGCAATCGTTCCCTCTGAATGGGAAGTTGATGCAATGCCAAGCATTGCTCCTCCTGTACTCCCCGAAGAACCCCATCAGACAGCAACAAAGCCTGTTGCATCACTTCTTGAAGTTGAAAATGGCGTATATTCAAGCCAGTGGGGAACATTCAATGTTGGACATCTTGAAGGTGTGACAAGCTCGGTTGGTGCAACAAGCGGTACTTTTGCATTGCGTCTCAATGGTACAAAAGCTGCAGGTCCTCACACAGTTGATGTGAAATTCCGTAACGAATACGCAGGGGAATATGACATCTGGGTACTTTCAAACAATCCCGCAGAGATTTATACTTCAAAACCCATGTGGGCGATTGATGCAAAGGGTACAGATGATGCAAGTTATGCATACTACGCATCAACAGGCGAAACTGTTACTGCCATCAGCTATAATGGTACACTCGGTAACTTCTCATGGAGAAGATTCGGTAAGAACGTTGAACTCTCATATGGTACACACACATTCAACTGGATGGTAAAGGAACCTCGTGAAAATGGTAATGACGTATACTACAACGGTATTGACTGTATTGCAATCGTTCCCTCTGTATGGGAAGTTGATGCAATGCCGGCAGGGGCTCCTCCCACACTTCCCGAAGCACCCGTGACAGAATATGAAATCAACGAATTTGCAGTTTATGGTGCAGACGGAAAAGTGTTGAAAACTCTCAAGCCTGAAGAAACCGTTACAGCAAAGGTTAATTTGTTCAGAAATGAACCCGGTACAACAGAATCAGTTATGATTGTTATTGCACTTTATGACGAAACAGGTGCACTTGTTGACGTAACTTATGATCACGACGAAAGTGTTGGCAACACAGCTGTGCCGATTGATGCAGAGCTGACAATGCCCAAAGCAGCCAGCCTTGCAGGTTACAGCCTCTCGGTTATGCTTTGGGATAACTGGAACAAGCTTCGTCCCCTTTGCGAACAGATTATTGTTCCCGAAGTGTAATAAGGGTTACAGAAAGATTGTTTAATAAAAAAAGATAATTAATTTTGTGGGGGCGGATGCCTTCATCCGTCAGAAAATCGGGATGATGTGGGCAACGCCCCCAAAGTTTTAGTATAGTTAATAACAAGGTGGATTTGACTATGAAAAAATTATTGAGTTTGATATTGGCGGTTGTTATGATTGTTGGAATAATGCCGTCGGTTATTGTTAGTGCATACAGAGGCACGCCTTTCCTTTGGATTGAAGCCGAAGATTCATTTGTCGCAAATGAAGGCTATACCAAGAAGGCGACTTCAAATGCAAGTGGCGGCAATGTTTTGTTGCTCTATTCAACATTGAATGACAAGGAGTTCGAGGCTTCGATTCCTTTCACCATAACAAACGACAACAACTATGACATATACGTGCTTGGAACACCCGGTGACGTTACATGGTGTTCAAAGTTCACATGGTGTCTGGACGACGGTGAGTATACATATGCGGCTGAAAAATCTCCTCAGGTTTATATTGCAAATGATGGTGTTGGCGGCGGTATGTTCTGGTTGAAGCTCTCAACAGCCGACCTGAAGCGTGGAAAACACAACCTTTCATTCTTGGTGACAGAACAAAGAGAAATGACAGCAAGAATATATTATCAGGCGATTGATTCAATTGCGATTGTTCCTTCATCATGGGGTTGGAATCCCAATGGCCTCTCAACGCCTTATGACCCTTCAACAGTTGATGTGAAGTGTGTTGGCGGTGAAGTTACAACAGCGGTGCTTCAGCCTGAAGGAAGCATTTCGGTTGATGCGGAGTTCGTTTCCAATTCCGATATGCTTGGGGAAGACCTTGACCTTTGCGTAGACCTTGTTCACAAGGGAAGCACCATTGCCTATGCGCAAAAAGCGGCAAAAATCCCTCTGTCCGAATGGACAACGGGAAGTAAATATAAGGAAAGCTTTGAAATTCAGATTCCCTTTGATGCTCCAATGGGAACATATGAAATCAGAGGCCGTGCGGTATGCGACACCCCCCAGACGAGCGAAGGTGTTATAACAACTGTTGTGGTTGGCAAGGAGCCTGAGCCGGTTGTTCCCGTCAAGGGTGTGGCAGAAAGCTTCAGTGCAAAGGCTGAGGGCGGCAGGCTTACTGGCGAAGCAACAGTTTCGGTCAGCGGAGAGGTTGATTTTGACCTTGCACCCTATGTTACTTTGTGGAAGGACGACCTTCTTTGGGGCGTTGTTGAAGGCGACAAGTCTGCACGTGCAACAGCAGAGGGCGAGACCGTTTCCGTGACATTCTCGGGCGAAATCCCCGAAAATATTCCCGGTGGTGAATATACCGCAAAGGTGGGACTCCATAATATGGCGATTGAAGGCTCGGAATGCAAGGTTAATGTTGCATCCGAAACCGACGGATATTATAAGCCTCTTTCATATGGTAACTATTATGCAGAAAAAACGGGTAAGAATCACTTCTGGTATGTGAATCAGGCTCATGCACTCATCTGGGATGGTGCGCCTTATGTTCCCTTTGGGGGAATGTTCTGTCCGAGATACCTGATTTTCTACAACCCCAATGACCCTGCAACAAACAAAGCAAACTTCGAAATTGACAAGGCGGACCTTCTTGAACTGAAGAAGCAGGGTGTTCTTGACCTGTATCTGAACATTGGCAGTAACTATGTACCAATCAAGCCTGCCCACGCAGTGAACTATCTGCTGAACTTCCTTGAAGAAGAAGGCTTCTATTACGGAATTATGCCAAGCGTAAATCAGACAAGAAGAGCGGCAAAGGCATATCTCCCAAGAACAAACAACGACCATAACAATGCTTTCCGTGTTGATGTGACAACAAGCGGTGAAGCAACCTATAAATATCAATATGCATCAACGACAGGAACACCCGTATCGCTTCTCTATACTGTTGTTGACAATGCAACCCAAAGTCCCGTTCAGGTTGGAGAGGGTGTGCTCAGGAACAATGGTGACAACACATTTACCTTCATTGCTGACGTAAAGGTTGAAAAAGAAGGGGATTATTCGGTATACTTCACTCCCGAAACCTATTCAGAATTGCATACCGTTGTAAACTACTGGACATACCTTGATGAAATCCGTGAAGCACAGAAAGCTATGGCTGAATACCTCGAATGCGGCGACAATTTCAGAGCAATGTTTGATATTGTTATGAATGAAACGGGTATTTATAACCATAGTGAAAATGCGAGATTTACGGGCGAAGAATATAACATCGTGTATGAAAGAGAGTTAAAGGAACAGTATTCAACAATTGCTGACCTCAACACAGCCTGGAAGGTAACACCTGAAATTGAATCCTTTGAGGTTGCATCAAGAATTTATCCCATTTACACAACCGAAGTTGGGGAAGATAACAATTATTATACCTATTACTATGACCTTGAAACAAAAAATGTATACAAGGCGAACACCCGCAGCGGACGTTCATGGGAAGACTTCATTGTGTGCAGAGACAGAGCATATTATGACTTCTATATGGAATCGGCTGATATATTCAAGGCAGGAGCTGACCTCCCCGTTGTAAGTAAGCACGTATCGGTTCAGACCGATTACTACATCAACAAGGAGCTGAAAGGCGGATTTGACGGTGTTGGTTCCGAAACTTATGGTAATCTGAATTTGGTTGGCGACAAGATGCTCACAAGCTCAACCCATGCTGACCAGAGCGCAAGAACAATGTGGACGGTTGTTACCGAAACAAATACCCTCGAAAATATGCAGGCAAAGTTCGACAGCGGTGAATATGCATATCCTTCGGAAGAATACTTCACCGACCACTTCAACACCCTGTTTGCAAATGGTTCAAAGGGTATGTATGACTTCCTTCTTGCGGCACAGCAGACGGCATACATCCACACCACATATTCGTGGCTTTCAAACCCACAGATGTTTGAATGGTTCCAGAACTACCAAAAGAAGTATTTGACAGATGCCGACATTCAGGAAATGGTCAGCGAAAAGTATAAAGAAAAAGTATTCTATTTATATCCTGCGGTTCTGAACTGGTGGACAAAGCCCAACCAGAGAACGGTTGTTCAGCATATGGACGACACAAACAACATCAAGCGTCTTGTGACAAACGACGGCATCAGCGTTGCGGCAACAAAGGACCTGAACATCAAGGCAGACGTGATTTTTGTGAACATTGTCAACGGTCCTTACTCCAACATATACGGCGAAGGCCTGACAGAGTTCCTAAACGGCAAAAATGACAAGAGAATTGTTGTTCTGGGTCACAGAAACGACCTTGGAACAATTCCCGTTATTGACAAATACTTCACCGACGAAAAGGTTGAGATTGAAGGCGTGGGAACAGTTCAGGTTCTGAACCCAACCGAAACATCAGAGGTTCTCTATGCAACCGAAGACGGCAAGCCCTGGGCTTTGCGTGATGGTGAGCTCTGGATTATTGCAAATGACCAGTTCCTTGATATAAATGGTGAATGGATGACTCTGAAATATGTTGCAGAGCTTGGAATCACAGACACTTCAACAATCGAGAGAGAAAACAAAACAATGACCTTCTCGGACATCACAAACCATTGGGCAAAGAAGGACATTGAACGTATGGCGAAGGAAGGTCTTGTTCTTGGGGTTGGTGACGGCAAGTTTGCTCCCGAAGAACAGATGAAAGCAAGGGATTTCATCACTCTTATGAAGCGAATCACAGGTGCGGAGGACGTGACCTTTGCTGAAATTAAGGATATGGATGCTCCAATAACCCGTGAGGAAGCGGCATATGTGATTAATACGATTGCGAACCTTCCCGAAGCTACCGAAGAACATACCTTTGGGGATTCGGACAAAATTTCCGACTGGGCGAAGGAAAGCGTGAACAGAGCTTTTGAAATGGGAATTTTCAAGGGTTATCCCAACGGCTCATTTGCTCCCGATGCGCTTATGACAAGAGCGGAAGCGACAGTTCTTGCAGGACGAGTTGGAAGATTATAATATTAAGGTGAAATTATGAAAAAATTATGTGGATTATTGTTGATATCATTTGTTTTGAATTTAATATGTCTTGGGACAACGGCTGTTTCGGCGGCAACATCTGTTTCTATGGATGTTGCGGCTGATGCCGCAACCCGAACCGTCGAAATCCGCGGCAAGGTGGATAACGGCGGTGTTTCGGGGCGGTATACTGCCTGCATAATGAAGGCGGCAGACAGCTATTCTGACATTTCGGTGTCAAATGTATCCGAAAAGGTGTATGGCCTTGCTACCTTCAATGTTGATGAAAACGGTGAGTTCTGCCATACCTTCAAAGTGCCGAAATCAATGAAAGCAGGCGAATATAAGGTTGTTTTTGGCGGTATCAATGACGATACCGCCTATGACGACAGAAGCTTTGAGTTCTATTATGAAGGCGAAATGGATCAGTCCTTCTGGATTGAAGCGGAAAACTGCAAAAATATTTCGGGCAAGTACGCCCGTTCGGTATACAGCCCAATGAGCGGTGGTGCATACTTCAGGCTTATTTCGACAACAGTTCCCGAAGTTCACACCCTCACATATGATTTCAATGTTGAACAAAAGGGCGATTATGATGTATGGGTTTTGTCAACCGATTCAAAGGCAAGCTATGTGTCAAGATTCAAGTGGAACATTGACGGCGGTGATTACAGCTATTGTGACTATGTTTCTTCCTCTGACGGGTCGGTGAAAACCTCTGACGGGGTTGAACTCAGGTGGCACAAGCTTTCAAAAAACAATTTTGATACGGGAAGCCACTCTCTGTCAATCAGGGTGGATGAATCAAGAACAATGGGAACATCCTGCTATGTTCATTACTTTGATGCCATTGCCATTGCTCCGTCAAACTGGGGCTGGGAGCCGTATAAGATCGGAAAGCCCTACAACAGTAAGAAGGTTAAGGTTGAACTGAAGGGCGCATCCGTACAGCAGACCAATGTTATGCAGGACGGTTATATTGACGTGACGGTTAACAACACCCTTCTTGAAGCGGTTAGCGGCGACCCCCGTGTTTATGCACAGCTTTTGTGGAATGGTGAGTTGATTGCAACGGGTTATGCATCGCCTTCTGTTCCCATGTCCTCAAGAGAACTGAACAAGGCGTATAGCGACACCGTGAGAGTTCAGGTACCCTTCGATTGCCCTGATGCAATTTGTGAAGTCAGGGTTGGGGTCGGACTTCCCGACACCATTGCATACACCAACGCCACCGATTGTATTGCAGGTCAGGTGTATGTGGGAACCGCAAGGGATAATGAAGAGAAGATTTCTCCGCAGTTCGAGTGCGTTGACGTTCCTGAAACAATAACCGCAAACAGAAAGCTCAATGTTTCGGCAACGGTCAGCCTCAACAGAGGCGTGAGCTTCGACACAAAGACATATGTTTCTTTGTGGAAGGGTGATGTTTTGCACGCTGTTCTTGAATCGGATGAGCTTGTTGAAACATCAAAGTGGGCGAGAAATACTGCCTATGAGGTGAACTTTGATTGCAGTATAGAAAATAGTTTGCCCACAGGGGATTATGAACTTCGGATTGGACTCCACAAAATGGGTGAATCCCATACTGTGGCGACCGTTAACGTAACGGGAACCACAAACACAGAATCCCACAAGCCTTTGGCAAAGGGTAGTTATTTCGACAAAAAATCGGGTGAAACACACTTCTGGTATATTAATAAGGAAGGAACTAATATCTGGGACGGTGAGCCATACATCCCCATGGGTGGAATGGTTTGCCCCAGATACATAACTCTGTACAGCGAAACCAACGTTGCTTCAAACCGACAGGGATGGGAAATGGACAAGGTTGCACTTGAAGAAATGAGAGCCAACGGAATCACCGATATATACATCCTTGCAAGAGGAACGGATGGTGTAAGCGTGCCTCCAAAGGCTTGGCAATGGCTTTGCGACAAGCTGAACGAGATGGGCTTTGTCTTTGGTGTTCAATGCGGTGTTGGCGACTACCGTGAAATGGAGACATATTACATCAGAGCCAACAATAGCTCCTTCAACAAAACCATCCGCAGCGGCGGAGCGGTATCGCTGGAGGTTGACAGCTCTGACCTTGAGAAAATGGGCGCTGTTGAATACCTTGGCGGTGAATATGTTGTGCTGAAAAATTCAACATCCGAGGCTGTGGCATGGGGCGAATGTTCCCTTGTTAAGGTTGCGGATAACAAAATCAGGTTTGATGCCGAGGTATCACTCTCCGCAACGGGAAGTTATACCATATACTTCACTCCAAAGGTGAAAAAGACTACATCAACGGTTATGAATCATTGGGAAAATGGTGACGAAATCCTGAAAACATTGAGTGATTTTGCATCCAATGTTGATTTTGGTTCAAATTTCAGACTCTTTGTTGACCCCTTGGGCAACGAGTCGGGTTATTATAATCAAATTGAAACAATCAGACCTGCAAGCGATGCTTATGACGGTGAGTTTGCAAAGTGGCTTGAAAACAAGTATTCTGACGTTGCATCCTTGAATGATGCGTGGATTGCATCTCCGCAGATTGCGACCTTTGATGTTGCATCACGGCTGATTCCCATTTGTACGGGTGAACAGAACTCATCGGGAGTTTATTATACCTATGCACGTGACAGAGTGACGGGCGACTTGTACAAGCTGAATTCACGTCAGGGCGTGATGTGGAATGATAATCTTGATTTCAAGTCGGAATATTTTATGGATTTCAACAATCAGGCGGCTGATGCCCTGAAATCGGGTGCTGATGTTCCCGTTGTGGTGAAAAACGTCTGGGGCTATAAGTCATATTTCGTGAACAAGGAACCATCGGGCGGCATTGACGGAATGGGCTGTGAGGCTTATGGATCTTATGATGTTATTGGCGGTCTGGCGGCAAATAACTATTCAATGAACAACCAGTTTGCAAAAACTGCGTGGAATATCGTGACCGAAACTGCAATAATGGAGGATATACAGACCTTCTATGAAAGCGGCAGACGCGGCTATGAAACGGAAGAATATATGAACGGTCATCATGACACCTTGTTTGAATACGGGGCAAAGGGAATATATGACTTTGTAATCTATGCCCCCCACGACAAGCGACTTGTGGCGTATTCATATGTGGATAATCCACAGCAGTATGAATGGCTTGAAAATTATAAGAACGAAAAATTCGGCGGCGAAAAGACCGAGGCTCTTGCAAAGTATGTTCCAAGCAAAACAAAGGTTCATATGTTGGGGGATGAACAGACATATTTTGTTTATCCCAACCGAATCACATCGGTGCTTTATGATGATGCATACAAGCTCATAAGGCAAAGCTATGTGACCGAGGATAAAATGGTTATGCAGACCGTTGACGCCTTTGTTGATACCGATATGCTTGTTGCCAACTTTGCGGACGGCCCTGCATCGGTGACATTCGGCAAGGACTTCGGCAATATGCTTGAAACAAAGGCTGAAAGCAAGAAAGCGGTTTATCTCGGAACAAGGAATGACCTCGGAACCGTTCCGCAGCTTGACAAATACTTTACCGATAGCTTTGCAACGGTCAGCGGAAGCCGAGTTCAGATTCTGAACCCCACCGCAACATCAGAGGTTCTTGCAACAACCTCAAAGGGCAAGCCCTGGGCGTTGCGTGACGGAACACTCTGGATTATTGCAAATGAAGGCTTCCTCACCTCTGACAAGAAACTGAACTTTATTGATGAGTACGGCGTTGCAGAAACGGTTGTGGGAATCAGCGTGGCTGACGCATCACTCAAAAAAGTGGTAGGAACAAGACCACAGGTTGTTTCGACATTGACCGCAGGGGATTATGTGTTCACGGCAAAGGCAACAAACAATGCAAATATCGGAAAAACGCTTTTGGCAGTTGTTGCCGTGTATGATAACCAAAGGCTCGAAACCGTTATAACAGAGAAATTCGACGTGCCGGCAATGACAACTGCGGATATTGAAAAAACCTTCAATATTCCCTTTGTGGGCGAGAATCACAGCGTGAAGTGTATGCTCTGGGATGAGAACACAGCACCGCTTTTTGACGGGGTTACTCTCGAAAAATAGAAAGATTGGTTATTTCTGATATAAAGACTACCAAAAGGGAAGAGAGGACACAACTATGGGAAAAAAGAAAATGCATATGATATGTAATGCCCACCTTGACTATGTGTGGCAATGGAAGTGGGACGAATCGGTCAGCGCCGCACTTTCCACATTCAGAGCGGCGGCGGACTTTTGTGAGGAATATGACGGCTTTGTTTTTAATCATAACGAAGCGGTTTTGTATGAATGGATAGAACAGTATGAACCTGAGCTTTTTGAAAGAATAAAAAGGCTTGTGAAAGAAGGAAAGTGGAACATCATCGGTGGTTGGTATCTGCAACCCGATTGCCTGATGCCTTCGGGCGAGTCCTTCGTGCGTCAGATTCTTCTGGGTAGAAATTATTTCAAAGAAAAATTCAGTGCAGTACCCACAACTGCGGTGAACTTCGATTCCTTTGGTCACACAAAGGGTCTTGTTCAGATTCTCACCAAGTCGGGCTTTGATTCCTATGTGTTTATGCGCCCCGACAAGGACGATTATGAACTTGCAAAGGGCATTGACTTTGTTTGGGAAGGCTTTGACGGCTCAAAGGTGACCTGCCATAAGATTCTGCCCTGCTATAACTCATTAATGGGTCAGGTGCAGAAGGAAATTGATACATATACCAAGCATTTTGAGGGAAAACCCATCGGATTTATGCCCTGGGGCGTTGGTAACCACGGTGGCGGTCCTTCAAGAATGGACCTCAACACCATTGCGGAAAATCAGAAAAAGGAAATGGAATTTGAACTGGTTCATTCCACTCCCGAAGACTATTTTGCAGAGCTGAAAAGCCTTGATCTTGATTTGCCCCTGGTGAACAAATCATTGGTTTCAATCTTTGTTGGTTGCTACACCTCCCAAATCCGAATCAAGCAGAAGCACAGAGAGCTTGAAAATCTGTTATATTCAACCGAAAAAATGGCATCTGCTGCGGCTTTGCATAATCTTATGGAATATCCCGAAGCGGAACTCAGAAAGGCTATGGTGAGCCTTGCCACATCGGAATTCCACGACATCCTTCCCGGAACATCAATCCAGACAGCTGAGGAAGAAGCCCTTGACACAATGGCAGGTGCAATTTCGCAGTTGAAGGAAATCAAGACAAGAGCCTTTTATGCCCTTGCATCAGGTCAGGAAAAAGCAGGCGAAGGGGTATATCCCATTGCGGTTTACAATCCACATCCCTTCCCCGTTAAAGGTATTTTTGAGTGCGAATTTATGCTTGCCGACCAGAACTGGGAGGATAATTTCACAATCACCGAAATTTATCACAATGGTATGAAGGTGAACAGCCAGCTTGAAAAGGAAGGAAGCACTCTTAACCTTGACTGGAGAAAGAAGGTTTCCTTTGAGGCGGTTCTTGAGCCTTCATCAATGAACAGATTCGATTGCCACACAAAGAGAATTGATGCAAGACCCGTTTTTGAAACAAATCCCGTTGACGGAAAGCTGATTTTTGAGAATGATGAAAGAAAGCTTGTAATCAATGCCGAAACAGGTCTTATTGACAGCTATGCGGTTGGCGGTGTTGAAATGCTCAAGAAGGATGCATTCAAGCTCCTTGTTATAGATGATATTGCCGATTCATGGCGTATGGACACATATACTTTTGACAAGGTTGTGGGCGAATTTGAGCTTATGACCGAGGCAGAGGGTGCTGAGTTCTGCGGAATTGATGCTCCCGGAAACATCAGAATTGTCAATGACGGAGATGTGCGAACAATTGTTGAAGCATATTTTAAGTATAAAAATTCCGCACTTTGCATTACATACAAGATTCCAAAGACAGGCTCAAAGATTCAGATTGATTTGAGAGTATATTGCAACGAAAAGGACAAAATGTTCAAGCTTTCTGTTCCCACGGCATTCGGGGCAGACAAGTATCTTGGTCAGACCGCCTTTGGCATAGATAACCTGCAGACCGACGGCAAGGAAGCGGTTTCCCAGAAGTGGAGTGCGGCGGTGTCGGAGACATCGGCACTTTATATGGTGAACAACGGTGTGTATGGTTCAAGCTTTGAGGATGGCGAAATGAGAATAAGCCTTCTCCGCTCGGCAGGTTATTGCGCACACCCCATTCCACCAAGAAGTCTTTTCCCCGATTCGAGATTTATGCCACGTTTTGAACAGGGCGAACGGGTTTATTCCTTCTGGATGGATGTCTGCACTCCCGACACTTTGGAAAAGGCGGACAGAGATGCAACAATCCACAACGAATGGGTGACGGCAATCAACATATTCCCATCAGGCAATGGCAAAAAGCCCGAAAGTGCAGTTGTTCTTGATTGTGACAACGCAGGTGTCAGCGCATTCAAGAAGGCGCTGAAGGGGGACGGATATGTTCTGCGCCTTTATGAAAATTCGGGCAAGAATGCGATGGGTACATTTGATATACCCTTCCTTGGCATAAAACACAAATTTTCATTATCGGAATTTGAGGTCAAGACCTTCATTATCAGCGGCGGCTCTGTGACCGAAACCGACTTGGTTGAAGGTATATAAAAAATAAGTTTAAATATATGAGGAAAAATTATGAAACGTTCAGAAATTAACAAAGCAATTTTGGATGCAATGGCAAGACTGGAAGAGTTCAAAATAACACTTCCTTCTTTTGGATACTGGAAAAAAGAGGATTGGATGGCGAAAAGGGACATAACCGAAAGAATCCGTGAAAGAATGCTTGGCTGGGACGTGACAGACTTCGGTACAGACGATTTTGAACACATCGGTGCAACCTTATTCACTCTCCGAAACGGGGACAAGAGCGATGCAGCTCTGAAAATGCCCTATGCTGAAAAATATATAATTCTTTCGGACAAGGAAGAACAGGAAATTCCGCTTCATTATCACGTCTACAAAAGTGAAGACATAATCAACCGTGGCGGAGGTGTTATGGTTGTTCAGCTTTTCAACAAGGCGGAAGATGGCGGTCTTGATACGGAAAATGACGTTGTTGTTTACACAGACTGCATAAAGCGAGTGCTCAAACCCGGCGAGCTTATTGAAGTTCATCCCGGCGACAGCATCACGCTTGAACCCTATGTTTATCACAGATTTTATGCAAAAAAAGATTGCGGTCTTTTGATTGCAGGCGAGGTTTCAAAGGTGAATGATGATAATACGGACAACGTATTTTTCAAGAAGTCCGAACGTTTTGCGGCAGTTGACGAGGATGAACCGATTTGTTATCCCCTTGTGAATGAGTATAATCATTGTCGTGGAAACGGCGATACGCCGTTTTAAGCGGAATATATTCCGCAACTTTCAAGCAAAAAGCTTGAAAGCCACGCATGATTGCAATGAAGTGTCTGGAATTTGTCTTACAAATTCCTTGTCAAAACAGAGTTTTGACTCGGGAAAACATCGACACGTTCATTATAATGAGTTTTAGTGATAAATAGCGAAGTTTGGAGGAAATGAAACTATGGAATATGCAACAATCGGCAAAAACAGACAGCTTTTTTGGGACGAGAGCATAGTTGATGCAGAAAAGACAACAGCAAAACTGTGCCTCAACCACCCTCAAAAGCGTGAAATCACAATTCGTCACGATGAGGCATGGGAGGGCGATTGCTGTGCCTACCACAACTTTTTCCGTGACGGCGATATTTTTCGTATGTATTATCTTGCCCGTGACACAACAACCGAGGTGGTGGGAATAATACAGCCGGGAATTATATGCTACGCAGAAAGCAAGGACGGAATACATTGGAAGAAGCCGAATCTGGGGATTCGTGAATTCAAGGGAATGGACACAGCCGACAACAACATAATTCTTGACCTGACCGATGATTTGTTTGATAATTTCTATGTTCTGAAGGACGAGAATCCTGATTGTCCTCCCGATGAAAGATACAAGGGTGTTGCAGTTTCCTATCTTGGAGCTGAAAAGGCAGGGGATGAGGTTCTGTGGTGCTGGACAAGTGCTGACGGAATCAACTTCAAAAAGGCGTGGATTATGACCGATGACGGTCATTTCGATTCTCTGAATATCGCATTCTGGGACAAGAATAAGGGTGAATACATCTGTTATTACCGTGGCTATCACTTCAATGATGATGGCAAGCAAATCCGTGATATACGATATATGACCTCAAAGGATTTCAAAAACTGGGGCAATGCAAAGCTCATTGAGTTTGACAGCGATGTTGAATTTCAGCTGTACACCAATACAGTTTCGCCATATTACAGAGCGGAAGGGGTTTATGTGGGATTCCCTGTGAGATATAACGAGCGCACTGTGTGGACAGAGAATTTTGATGAACTTTGCAATGCAAACAGAAGACGGAAAATGGTTGAGAACATCAGCCCCCGTGCAGGTCTTGCTCTCACGGACTGTTTGTTTATGTCGACCCGTGACGGTGAAAACTGGCACAGATTTGACGAAGCCTTCATAGATGCAGGCATTGAACGCAAACAGAACTGGATTTACGGAGATTGTTATGTTGCAAAGGGAATGATTGAAACTCCCATTGATGAAGAAGATTCGGAAGATACTGAAATTTCCATCTTCGTCAATGACGGACACCGTTCAATGCGACCCACAAGGCTGTATCGCCATACAATCCGAAAGGATGGCTTCGCTTGCTATCGTGCACCATACAGCGGCGGAGATATTGTAACAAAGCCCTTTGTTCTTGAAGGAGCGGAACTGGAAATTAATTTCGGAACTTCGGCAGCGGGGCATATTGTGGTATCCTTGCTTGATGAAAAGGGCAATAAGCTTGAAGGGTATGAAAGCTGTGAGCTTGTGGGAAATTCCACAGCAAGAAAAGTAAAAATTGCTAAAAGGGAAGATATGGAGAAAATGGTTGGAAAAACCGTATGTCTTAAATTCCAAATGCAGGATGCGGCAATATATTCTTTTGTAATATCGTAAACACAGGGACAAATTTGACGGGGGAAAGCAATGAACAAAACTGATATAAAAAATCCTTCAAAGGAATACAGACCAATACCATTTTGGTCTTGGAATGAAAAGCTTGATGTTGAAGAAACGAAACGACAGGTTCGGGAGATGCATAAGGCAGGTCTTGGCGGTTTCTTTATGCACGCCCGTGGAGGATTGCTGACCGAATATATGGGCGTGGAATGGTTCGCCAATGTGGAAGCGGCAATCGAGGCGGCGGAAGAATTCGGTATGAGCGCCTGGGCATATGACGAAAACGGCTGGCCAAGCGGATTCGGTAATGGTCTTGTGAGCGGTCTCGGTGTTGACTATCAGCAAAAATACCTTCGCTGGGACAAGGATGTTGAAAATACCGAAAGGCTGATTTGTGTTGTTGACGGGTATCGTTTTTATTATGATGTGAACCCCTTTTATGTTGACACAATGAACGCAACCGTGACGGATGTGTTCATTGACAAAATTTATAAGCCTTATTACGAGAAATATAAAAACACATTTCAGGGCTTCTTCACCGATGAACCACAGATTTCCCGAAACGGTATTCCATGGAGCTTTATTCTCCCCGATGAATACCAAAAGGAGTACGGCGAAAACCTTCTTGAAAAATTGGGCGAGTTGTTTTTTGCCGTTGGCGACTATGAAAACACCCGTATGAAGTTCTGGCGGCTTGTTACAATGCTATTTTCACAAAATTATATGAAACGCATTTATGACTGGTGCACAGAACGTAATCTGGGTCTCACGGGGCATATGGTTCTTGAAGAAGACATACTCTCCCAGGTCACAACCAATGGGGCGTGTATGCCTCACTATGAATATTTCACAATGCCCGGAATGGACTGGTTGGGAAGGGATATTTATGATTGCTTCACACCTCTTCAGCTTGCCTCCGTTGCGGCACAGACGGGAAAAAAGGAGATATTGTCCGAAAGCTTTGCCCTTTGTGGTCATAACATCGGTTTTGATGAACTGAAAGCCATATATCAATGGCATATGGTTCACGGAATAACAAAGCTCTGTCAGCATCTTGAGGGCTATTCCCTTGAGGGCTTGCGCAAGCGTGATTTTCCGCCTGCAATGTATTATCAACAGCCATGGTGGTCGGAATACAAGGCGTTTAACGATGCGATGTCGAGGGTTGGCGTGATTCTGGCAGAGGGCGGAATTGAGTATGACACCTTGCTGATTCACAATCAGTCAAGCGGCTGGAAGTGCTTTGATAATGCCGAAAACAAAGACTTGCAGATGTATAGCGATGCCCTTCTGGATGATTACCGAACATTGATGAAAAAACACCTTTTGTTCCACTTTGGTGACGAGATAATTATGGAACGTCACGGAAGGGTTGAGGGCGACAGACTTGTTATCGGAAATCAGAGCTATAAGACAGTTGTAATCCCCAAAAACAAGGGTTTTTTCGAGAATACACAAAGACTTCTGAAGGAGTTTGAAGCGGCAGGGGGAAGGATTGTTACAGCAGATGAAGTTGAAGGGAATGACGTATGTTCAGCCACTGAGATTTTGTATACCGAGAGAATTTTTGAGGGATACAGAGTTCTTTACTTTGTGAACAACACCGACCGATGCGTTGAAGCATCATTCAAACGTGGCGGCAAAGTTCTTGATATTATGAACGGCGAAACAAGCCCCTTTTCAGGAACGTATACTTTTGCTCCCTATGATTCACTTGTTCTCATTGATGACGGAAGTGACTTTGCTCAAGAGAGCACAAAGGAACTGAAAAAACTTGATATTTCGGGAATGTGGAACATTGCCGAAGTAAGCGAAAATATACTGACCATTGACAACTGTGATGTTTATTTTGACGGTGAGTTGGCAGGAAGGGACGAAGCCGTGGTTGACGTACTGTATATGGCGCTTGACCAAAAGCGGAGCCTTGACGTGAGATGTGACTATAAGTTTAATGTGAAAACTGTTCCCGAAAATGCATATCTTGTGTGCGAAGCACCTTATAAGTTTGATATTACGGTGAACGGAGCGGTTTTGGAAAGAGATGACGAAGGGTACTTTGTTGACAAATCATTCAGAAAAATTGCGGTTTCGGATATGCTGAAGGAAGGGGAGAATGTGATTTCCGCAGAAATCAGCTTTGCTCCCCACAAGAGCCTTTTTGAAAGTCTTGAAAATGCCTATGCCTTTGAAGGGGAGAAGAACAAGCTGACCTTTGACATTGAATTTGAGCCCATTTACATAATCGGGGATTTCGCGGTGAAAACCCACGGCAAATTCAAACAGCTTGAAAGAAATGCCCTTCGCTATACGGGCGGTTTTGAAATCCACAAGCCGCAAAATGCCATTGACCTTTCAAACATAGAACAGCAGGGATTTCCATTTTTTGCAGGGAAAATTACTGTTTCAAAGAAGTTCTGTCTTTATGACACCGACTATAAAATTGCATTCAAAAAGAAGGGTGTCAATGTTGTTGGAATCAGGGTCAACGGAGTGGAATTTGAAAAGATTATGTGGGGACACCTTGAGTGCGACATATCCTCTGCATTGAAGGAAGGGGAAAATGTTATTGAACTCACATTGGTTAACAATCTGCGTAATATGATGGGGCCCCACCACCTTGAAGAGGGTGAATGTTATTATGTTTGCCCCTGCCATTTTTACAAGCGGAGCAACGTATGGACGGCAAGTGAGCCTGCCTTTGAGTGGAATGACGATTATTGTTTTGCGGAAGTTTCGGTTTATTAGAATATATGGAAGCTTATCTTTGTAATACAATATGATTGAGTTTTTACGGCAGAGCAAGCTTTTGACAGTTTGTGGGCTGTAAAATAACTCCCTAAAACGAACAGAGACCTTATTTGTTGGGGTCTCTGTTTGATTTATTACTTTAGTCCAAGAAAGGCATGCGGAAACGCATGGCTTTAACAACCGCCCGCTAGGGGTGGTCTTGACTTTGGCGAGAAGGGGTGTAGCTATAATGAAAGGTATTGCGTTTTTAAGGGAAATAGAGTATTATATATAAAAACTAATTAATTTGACATAATTTAAAAAAGTTGTTGTAAATTTGTTGACTTAGTAGTATAATATATAGAG
>JAZRMZ010000032.1:0-33617 GCA_045647905.1 Clostridia bacterium | reverse complement strand
ACATTGCTACACGTGCATCGTTAACAATTCCATACGTTGAAAAGAGAGCATATGACATACCGATAATCGCCATTGTTGACAAAAAGTGCGGCAGATAGCTTATGGTCTGTATCACTCTTTTATACTTTATATTCTTGACTTCATTGAGAAGCAAAGCAAAAACAAGAGGGGTTGCCTGTCCCAAAAGCAAGTTCCAAAAGCTCAACTTCAAGGTATTCCAGATTGACCCCGAAAATTCAGGTAAGGTGAAAATATCTTTAAAATAAGTAAAACCGGCCCATGGACTACCAAATATTCCTCTGAACATATTATAATCCTTAAATGCTATTATAAGCCCCGGGAAGGTACAGTATGAAAATACAAATACACTCAAAAGTCCCGGTATCAGCATTATATATAATGTACGATATTTTTTAAATAGTTTACGCTTGTTTGAAATCACTCCTGTTTGAGCTTGCCCAATCTGCGTTTTTTTCATATTTGTCCACTCCTTTTAATGTTTTGATGCCAAACCCTTATGTTCCTCTTTTTCTTTTTTATTATAACGCCTGACACACTCCTCCGTTTTTTGAAATAAGCTGTTGCAACTCCGTTACATCAATCGCCTTAACCGAACAATTGTGACTGTGCGCTATTGAGACCGCCAATCCTGCAGCCTGACCCATACAAGCACAGAATGGCATAATTCTGACAGAAGCCTGTGCCTCGTGAGTTGCAGAAATGCATCTTCCTGCAACCAACAGATTGTCATATACCTTTGGTACAAGGCATCTGTACGGAACTGTATAATACTCTCCGCTTTTGAAATAATAAAGATTTGTTCCCGTCCCCTCAGGATTGTGAATATCAATTTCATAATTGCCGAGCATAATGGAATCCTCAAAAATTGTGCAATTTTTCAACTCCTCTGCCGTCAGGATATGTTCGCCCTTCAGCTTGCGACTTTCTCTCACGCCTATATCCGCTGCAACCGAAATTATATCGCTTTTCTCAAAAGCTTTTGAATTTTTTTTCAGAAAATCCACAAGCTCAAAAATTTGTTTTCTTGCAATCATTTCAGCACGGCTTAACTCAAAGGGATTTGTCGGGTCGTGCTTCACAACTCTTGTAGTGTTAAAATGAATTATACCCTGTCCAAGATTTTTAAAATACAGTATGTTTTCTCTAGGATTTAAAATCCCGCCCTTTTGCTGATATTCCTTATACAACTTTTGTATTTGTTCAATTTCCTCGTCAAAAATCTTCTCATCAACCTTATCCATTCTGAAACAAGTCGTCATAGGCTGACACAAATTATCCTTTTCGCGTCCAAGCTGAAAATCACAGCCGGCAAACGCAAAAAGGTCGCCATCGCCCGTGGCATCAACAAAGTAATCCGCCTCAAGCTCAAGCACGCCCGACTTGACCGCCAACGAAACAGATGAAATTCTTTTTTCTTTGGTGCTGACCTTGAAAAGCGTTGTGTGAAAAAGAACTTCCACACCGCTCTCCTCAACCATATCGTCAAGGACAAGCTTGAAATATTCAGGACTGTAATATATATCCGATTTTATGTCATCATATTCCCGCTGTCTTTCAAGCATTTCGGCAAATATACCCTGTGACAAATACTTTTTCTCGCCGTTTTTCGTCGTCCAATAAGGCATAAACGGATATACAAGGCAATTGGACATGGCGCCGCCCAGCCAGCCTGACTTCTCAACAAGCAGAACGCTCAATCCCTGTCTTGCACCGCTCACGGCCGCCGCAATCCCCGCAAGACCACCGCCCACAACCACCAAATTATACTTCTTCATAAACCTAATCATCCTCTTTTATGCATAATAAATATCCTTTTATTCTAAATTAAGCAAGCGTTTTATATTTCCTGACAAAACAGCCTCTTTTTCATTATCAGAAAGAAGCGAATCCAATGTAACTCCACCAATAAACATAGCCGGATTGCATATGGGATAATCTGAGCCAAAAATAAATCTTTCAACTCCGCAAGCATTAATTCCCCGCTTTAACATACCATGTCTGAAAAGTCCTGTTCCGGATATATCGAGGTGATAATTATCGCTTATCTTCATCCTTTCCAAATGACGCATATAACGCTCATACTCACCGGGATGAGCAGCAATAATCACAACATTCTTATGCTCCTTAACCATTTTATCCATTTGGTCATCACCCATAGAATGTATACTGACTACCATTTTATAATACTCAGCAAGGTCTAAAATCTCACAGAACCCTTTGGATGAATAGTCCTCCCATCCATACATATACGGAACTATTTCGCCTATAAGATTAATACCGAGTTTGTGCATCCTTTCCATTTCTTCCAAGGATTCTTTTATATAGAACGGATGAACATGAAAACCGGGGACATAAAAATCGCCGTAAAGTTTTTTTAATTCAAGCATAATATTATTTTTTTCTCTGATTACATGAAATCCGTTTTGCCCCAAATCAGAAAGCGAAATAACAGAACCGCAGATTTTGCTTATTCCCATACCTTTTAGATATTCCATTGATTCCTTGGCTGACATATCAAAATATTCTCTGTGGTTACAAATATTTGTTCCCATATCAAGAAATGGATGGGTGTGAAAATCAATAATTTCCAAAACCATCGCCCCCTGTTTTGTACTTATTCATAAAACTTTTCTTTTGCTTCCTTCAAAAACTTAAAAGACTGTGCAAAATACTCTTTAAATTCAGGCATAGCTTTATACCATGGTGCGGTTATATATCCCACAATCTGGTTATCAGGCGCATTGTCTCTGAAATATTCCACTAAGTCAGAAGTATTATAGTCGCACTTATTAATCACAGACGCACAAGGCACATACAGATACCCTTCCTCCATAAGCGGAAGTGCCAGATTTCTGAAATTCACAAGAAATGGATCCTGCTCAACATATTCAATACCCATTTTTGCATAATCACCTTCGTTATAATATGTAACATATTCCTGACGTGACGAAACGGGAGTCCAGTGTTCCTTGCGCAAAGCATTATAATACCAGGGAGAAAGAACAACCTCATCGGGTGCAAAATGCTTCTTATATTCCTCAGGATGGTCAAAAAGCGGGCAGGACCACATCCATGCTTTTGCCCCCGTGTCCGCCACACTATCAACATAAAATCTTATGTCGTGCCAGAAAAGCTCACCCTGACGATAAACCGCAAGTTCATCCTTTCTGACGTGCTTTTCATCCTCTTCGTCCATACCTATATGAATGTATTCAGGATGGTCAAAAAGCTCGTACACCTCTTTAATCAAATCATCACAAACACGATAGTATTCAGGAGTTGAAACCATCCTATGATATGGTCCAAGCCATATATCGTGGTGTGTGGCAAAATTTAATTTGGGAATCAGGGCAATGCCCTTTTCCTTGCATTTTGCAACCTCTTTGCGAACTCTGCTGCGCGTCCAGGCACCTTTGCAGGCAATTTCGGGATGGCATCCGAATTCTATTCCGTCACCAACATCCAGCACTATGGTATTCACTCCTGCTTTCGCACTTTCTTCAACAATATAATCCCACATTCCGTCATCAAATTGCAGTTCGTCATACTTTTCATACCACATACTCATGCTTAAATGAACCAATATCGACCACATTTTGTTATTGCTTTTCATAAAGACATTCTCCTTTTATATTTTTAAAGCTGTATATAACGCTAAACTTTCTTTTGGCGCTATATTGATTTTTAAATATTGTTTGTCCGTTTTGTACTCTTTGTTGGTATATATATCAAAATATATTTGTTCCGAATTTATGTTCGGAATTTTTATATTATATTCTCTTTTTTCATTGCTGAAATTCATAAAATACAGACTGTTATCGGACTTTTTATACCAGACCTCAGGAATTTCATTCAGATTACACAGAGGCTCCGCCGTTTCAAAATCCGCATATTTCAGCACAGTTTTCACAAGGTCCAAGCCTTTTTCATTAAGTGTTCCAAGCCGGTCACCAAGAATCACCGAAGTTCCTGATGCCAAAGTAACAGTGCACCAAAGTTTTGCTTCTTCATAGGAAAAATCCCAGTCGTTTTTGCCTGACAAATCCCCACTATACATTCCAACAAGCAAAACATTTCTTTTTTCCTCATCCGAGGTATCCTTTCCCCGTACTATCAAATAATCTATATCATTCTGATATATCCGTCTGTGGGATGCAAACTGCGGATAATAGCTTCTTACACATCTCCACAAATTCTTCCATGTGTTATGAACATCGAAACCCGTTCTTCTTGAATCTATATTTTCTCCGCCGTTTCCATAAGGCAGATTGCATCCCATAATATGGCTTTCTTCACCAACGCATTCCCTGACAATTTCCACAAGTCTTCTCAATGCGTCATAGTGTCCGCAGTTTTTATCATAAAATCTGTCTGCAGATAAAATATAGTCCAGATAGTCCAATTTAAAAAATTCAAAGCCTTTTTCTTTCAGATACGTGAAAGTTTCCCGCAAAAAGCTTTCCCCATCCGGATGTGTGGGGTCAAGAACAAACATTTCATCCTTAATCACGAAATTTCCATCCTTATCTTTTAAAAGAAATTCGTTTCTGCGCATAACTGTTCCGCAAAGAATGTGCAGTCGCAAGGGCGAAACCCAGATTCCCGGAACAAAACCCGCATTCTTTATATATTGAGCAGTTTTTTCCAATCCGCTAGAAAATCTGCAACCTTCCTTCCAATCGCCCTCACGCTGTTGCCAGCCATCATCAATTGAAATATACTTGATTTTCTTTGACAAAATCTCATCATTTGCAATAAAATCCGTATTTTCACGCACAGCTGCCTCGTCAACCGATGTGAAATAGTAATCCCAACTACTCCAACCAACGGGACTTTCCCACTCTTTTTCAATTGCATACTTTTCTGCATTATTTTTCAATGCCTCGGTATATGTCATATCAAATGCAACATTAAATGTTTCGCTTTTTATAGCACCTTCAAATGTATGGGGTATCTTTGTTTCCATAACCACATAAATATCCGTTTCCTTCTTTTCAAAACGAATTTCCGAATAAAACTTTGAGGGTATTTCATTCATAAATGTTGTGCCGATACCTTCCGCATCAAACAAACCACAAAAATTCTGATTAATAACAGTATCATCAATATCCGCCAATTTTTCAACACCGCTGTGAAGCCCGTCTGTTTTGAAGCACCAATCATAGTTTTTGCAAATTTTGAAGCAATTGCTGATTTTTATAATTTTTCGGCAACCTGCTTCAACCTCCGCATAATTTCTCAGAATGTTTTCCTCATCATAAAAGAGACTTATTTTTATGATGCAGTCATCCACACCCGACCTCGCCGTAATTAACTTTGAAGTTTTGACAAGCTCAAAACTGCTGTTATCTGAAAATTCAATTAATTCTCCATTATCACATTGCACTACTATACGTTCAAGTTGCATAGCTCCCTTTGTGATTGCTTTGATTTCTTTATTTAGTGCGTACAACATATGACACTCCCTATAACATATTATTTTAAGGATACTTCTTTTTTTAGAAAAGTTTTTTATTCTTCTATTTTTCTTTTTTGCTTAAACAGCCATTCAAAAACCTCAGGATCGGAATACGCAACATTCCACGAACCATGTCCAACACCTTCACACATGGTCAGTTTGGCATCACCGCCCGCTTTGTTTACAGCCTCAACCATATTTACGCTCTCTGACGGATATACATAAATATCTTCAGTGCCATGAAACGCCCATATTTTTATATTTTTCAATCTTTCAGCATTCCAATACATCCCCGCACCGCAAACAGGCACAATGGCAGCAAATTTTTCAGGCATAGTCAGGGCAATCTGCCAGGTTGCATATCCGCCCATACTTGCGCCAATCACATAAACTCTGTTCTTATCAACATATTCATAGTTTGTGACACAGCTTATAAAATCCTGCAGCTGTTCAAAAATATCAAACCACGAATCCCCATAGCATTGCGGTGCAAATGTGACAGCATCAAGTTCAAAGGGGTCAGTATGTATAAAATACGGATTGTTGCTGAGTATTTCCACATCATCACCCCTGTATCCTGCACCGTGAAGCAAAATAATTGTCGGATACTTTTTTGCGTCCGAAAAGTCTTCGGGAACAGAGCATATATAATTCATTTTTCCAAATTTCAAAAAATTCTTTTTCACAATAAATTCCCCCGTTGTTATAACAAACAAATGAATATCATACAGGAAAGCAACCGATTCAAATTTCAGATGCTTTCCTGAATTTAGCCTTTTATTTTATCAAATTGTAAATCATAACCGCCGCCTGAGCCCTTGTAGCTCCCTGAAGCGGAGAAAACATATTATTACCTGTGCCGTTTATAACCCCTGCAGAGGTCAAAGCGTCAACTGCCTCCACAGCATAGCCGCTTATAAAATCTGCATCAGCAAAAACAAATGGTTTATTCTTGATTTCAGGTTTAAACGCTCTGTAGAGTATAACCGCCATATCCTGTCTGGTAATACCTGCGTCCGGCATAAACATATTTTTTTCATTTCCCATAATAAGCTGCCGTTTTTCAGCCTTCGCAACATATGGCACATACCACGAACCTTCAATCACGTCAACAAAAGAAGATGTTTCTGTGGCATTAATTTCCTTTTCAAGTGCCATCATCAAAATCTTCACAAATTCTGCTCTGGTTATAAAATCATCGGGAGCAAATAAATTTGCAGTCTTTCCGTTTATAATGCCTTTATCCGCAAGATATAAAATTGCATCTTTAGCCCACGGAACACCCGAAATATCCTCAAAACCTTTGTCTGCACCCGGTTTTGACGGTTGAACGGTGCCGTCATTGACAATCATCGAATGACCACCGCCGCTTCCGCCGCCCCAGCCGCTTCCGCCGCCGGAGCTTCCTTTATCCTTTGATTCACCAAGTTTATCTATAACCTCATCATCAAAAGCCTCTGCCAAATCATCAAAAGTTTTGTAATATTTTTTTGCCACATTCACATAAATCTGACCTTGCTCATCAGCAGAAAGCTTTGCAAGCTTCGATGTATTCACAACAATCAACGAAGGAAATCCTTTAATAATCGTATATGTGTTTCCCGATGGCAACACCTCAACAGCAGACAAAAGAATGGATTCATAAATATAATTCTTCATTTCTGCCATATCAGACGGAGTGTTATATTTCGAAATTCGGTTAACAAATGTTTCGGATTTCTGCACATCATCAAGGTATGCATAAATTTTACTCTCATCAAAGGGAGTTTCCGTATCATCCTCGTGCATTTTCAATGTCTTAAAATACTTTGTAATCCAAAAATCAAGTGTAGCCTGATTTTTCACATTTGCCGCCGAGGCAAAAATCATAGCCTTGTCAACATCCTCCTTAAAGGTCTTGCATGCGCTGAAAAGCATTTCTGTTTTTTCAGCATCATCTTCAAAATCCCCATCTGGAACGGTATATTGCGTTGCCGGCATAAAATCATCAAACACGGCCTGAGCATCGCTGTCTAAGTCTTTAAGTTCCGCCGCAGAAACACCAAACTCAGCAGCTTTGTCCAAAACCTTGCCGTATAGTCCATCACCGCCCGCTGAGATAAGGCTGTTAACCTCGCTGATGAATATTCGCTTGTCCGTCAAAGAAAGATATTTTTTGACTTCGGTTTCAGCAGCGCTGTAACCTTCTCCGCTTACAACAAATTTATATTCGCCTGTCGCGGCACCATAAGGCATTTTAACCTCGTCAAAAGCAAATTCCACTCCGTCTTCGCCTTTAACCGCAATAGTCTGATAAGCTGCAACAAATTCTCCGCTGACATTCCCGGACACAACAAGCAGAAGAGGAATATTTCCTTTTTCATCATCAACAGCACCCGAAACAAAAAAGCTGTCCTTTGTGGCATCATAGTCAACCGTATATGTAATTGCGGCATCTGCAAAGACAAGCTGCACAGACATACAAGCAATCGCTATAACCAACACAAACGCAACCATTAATTTTTTCATATATAGCCTCAACCTTTCTGCCGTTGCCCGCAAACGCAGTCAACGACGGTTTTTGTAAATTCTTTGTTACCTGAACATTAAATGTCCGGATGATTGTACTTAATGACTAACCACGGAAATCTGCCCATAGTAAAAGCAACCACATAATCCTTATTCAGCTCAAGATCGCTGACAGGAACCATATTTTCCAGAATTTCTCTGCCGTCATTGTAGTCATACCCTATTATAGCATTGCCCGGTACTTTTATATAATCATAGTAAGTCAAGCCGCCATTGGTATATTCAATCTTGATAAATCCGTCAAACTTATCAACCACCCTGCCAAAGACACATCTGTTATCAAAATTAATCTGGTCGATGGAAGCAAAGGGTGCATCGCTGGAAACTCTTGCTGAAATGCCATTTCTCACCGCTTTGAGATCACGATAACACTCAAAGGTTAATTCAGAAATATAGTTTTTTTCATCAGCTCTGACACGAACAGCGTCACCCTTTTGAAGATTATCCACACGAGCCTTAAGGGATGAATTATCGGCAAGAGTGCTGTCCTTGACAAAATATGTCAAAGAACTGTTTGAATTTATAAAATTCAAATTGTAAACCAGCTCCTCATCCTCGTTGAGGCTCACCTCAAGGCTGTCAAAGATTAAAGGTCTGGTTGTTGCCTGATCGGCAGCCTTACCGTGCCATATCATATAATTCGCAAGACTGCTTTCAGATTCAACCGAATAGATATCTGCATTAAAGATGGTTGACTGGGAGTTTGGATCCGGTGCCACAAACTGCTCCGAATATTCAAGAGTATCATAGTTGCCCTTTTCCCAGATAGTGAATATTCCCTGGTCATCCGCAAAGGGAATAATTGTTTTGTTATCGTTATTCACATAGATTGAACTGTATTGAAAGCACTGAACACGGCTTACCCCATCGTTTGTAATTCTCGTGATTGTGTCATTGGAATCATTCGTTCCCGAAAGATGTGTATCAAGCATATTAATCTCGCCCAGAGAATTTGTTTTGTATCTGACAAGCGTTGCCGTACCCACATTTTTAAGACCGGAGAACGCACCCTTTCCGTTCAAAGTTTCGTCAAAGGTTTTGCACATTACACCATCAATAACAACATTCTCAGCAAGGTAAATATTGACAGCATTATTATTTTGGGTGAACACACGAATTTCCTGAGTGTTGTCAAATGCACTTTTTGTTTCAGTTCTGTATCCGAGAATAACAGCAATACTTTCTCCAGGCTCCTTTGCAAACTCAAAGGTTACAATCTCGCCAAAGCTATTAACATAAAACTCCGCAGAAAGTCCCACATTAATCTCCTGTTCACAGCTCGGAGAAATTCCATACTCCACATCATTTATCACAACCATGTCTTTGGTTTTGTACGAAACCCTGCCAACAACATTATTGCTTTCAATCAAACACCTGATATATTTTCTTCCGCTGACATTTTTGGAGGCATACACCGTTAAAAGACTTCCTTCTTTAATCTTCAAAGGAGACGAAGCCCTGTCACCGTTAAAAACATATACATCATTCTCATTTTCGTTCAAGCTGTAACTGTTACCGCTGAGTTTATCCGTAACCATCAGGGTTTTGGAGTTTATGCTCTGTACAATTATATTCTTGTACTGCTCAATCAAAACAACATCGTTGCCGTCACGATTATCAATATGCGTAATCTTTCCTCTGAAGATTCCACTGTCAAGAATACTGCTCAGCGATGCATCAACTGCTTTGTTGTTGTATATAAACTTCGTGTTTTCCGAAAAACGCAGTTCCCGTTCATCGCCGTCAGGTGTGCTGTATCTGAGTTCGTTTTCCGTAAACGAAGAAACATCCACACCTTTTGAAGTGTCATATTCTGTCTTTTTCAAATTTTCAACAGGTCTGATGTAAAGAATGGTTCGTATTCCGTCATCTTCTTTATAAAAGAAGTTTGTTTTATAGCCAAGCAATGCCGACGAAGGGGACTCACCAACCTTATAAGCCTTGCCGTCAATAATCACCACGCCTCCGTCGTTTGTTCCATCAGGAATATCAAGACCCGTGTGATAATTTGCCGAAACGATACCAACTCCCCTTTTTATTCCATGTGTTTTAAAAAGAATACCTGCCTCATTTCTGTATTCAATATCACCATTGCTTGATATTGTGTCAATATCAAGATAATCGGCATTCAGGAAATTATATATAAGCGCCGCCATTGCTCCTCTGCGGAGATATTCTTCCGAACTAATCCCCGAAAGGATTCGTTCCTGTGTTGCAATAGCCAAATATCCGCCGGGATATCCGCCCTTGAATTCTGCAATGGTTTTGTAGCCCAATGCACGGACACACATAACCATTGCATCTGTTAATGTTATATATTCATACGGATTAAAGCATTTATCCTCAGAAACAGAAATAACGCCCTGCTCCGCAAGATAATACACAGCATTAAACACCTCGGTATCCTTTTCATATGAAACATCTGCAAAAACCTGCTCAGTTGCGGCATATGTACCGTCATTCAGAATGCGAAACATAACCTTAGCAAACTCAGCCCTTGAAACGCCAAACTCAGGCTCATATATACCATCAGCAAAGCCTTCTAAAAGACCCAACGCATAAAGAGTATAAATATCATTTTCATATTTATTGCCCGCTATATCAGAAAAAACTCTGTCCTCGGTATATATGGCAACATCGCCCTGAGAAAATCCACTTTCCAGAAACACAGCTCTGAAAATGTTTGATACCAAAGTGTCATTCGTCACATAAACATCGTGAACGCCCTTAACTGTATGCGCAAGGTCAGTATAAAGCTCAACAGGTGTATTCCAGCCGGAATTAAGTGTTGTTACCGATGCCACAGGCGTTCCCTTTGGGTCATCCAGTCTTATGGAAACAGTACCGCCGGCATAGTCTGCGGCGGTTGCCGCATATACCGAGACACCAATTGCACCCACTTTTCCAAAATCAACATCTTTAAACAAAATATATTGATTTGTCTTCACATTTGCGACAAAACCGGCAGGATTTGATGTGGTCATACTGTTTCCGTTTACAATTTCGTCATAGCGAGTCATTTCGAGTCCGGTATATGGATTATGACTACTTTCTGCCATTGTAAGCGTTGAACCAAAACATGTAAGAATTATTGCAAAAACCAAAACCATAGCCGTTTTTTTCATCACTAAGCCTCACCTTTCTTTCGATTATATTTATTGCAGCTTATATCAGGCTAACCGTGGGGGCTGAAAGCCCCCCCACCTTATCAATCGCCAAATATTATAACTACATTTTCACCCGGTTCCATTATATATCCGCTGACTACTGCGGAAATTGTTGTTTCTTCGTCTTTGCCGATGTCAAACGTACCCTCTTCCAGAATATATCCGCTTTTATCAGTCATAATGGTATACTGTACTCCGTTTTGAACTTCACCCATAGCATTCACAACATCAAATGTGACATCAAAGTCGGTTCTACCGCTTAAATCATACAGATAATTCCCGTTCTTTTTGTATGTAACACGGGTAACACCTACACCATACAATTCCTCCGTTACAGAAATTGACGGAACAAAATCATTTTGCTCAATGACAGGAGTGCTTCCGTCCAAAAATTTCAATTCCGGATTTGCAGACAACTGATAATACGGTTGACCTGCAATCACACCGTCCGGATATAACAGAACCCTGTTTTGCTTTTTATAATACTCAACATCCGTAACCTCAACGGTCTTTCCATTATATGTGGTAAGAACAAAATTTTCAGGAACGACCGTTGAAGGAAGTAAACTCTTTTCGGGATTATATACTATGACACCAACTATGTCAAAGTGACGGGGTGAAGTCAAGCTTCATCCCCGAATCAACATCCATAAGCGGTGCCAAAGTTGTTCCGTCCCAGATAAACAGCTTCACCTTGCTGTTTTCAGCAGGTACCAATCCTGTGAGCGAAACCTCAACTGGTGTATCACCTGTATTACCCGACGATGCAACAGAGCCGATTTCGTTATTTATTGCAGCCTTCACAAGCTTATCGCCCTCATAATATGCAAGAACAGCTATGGGACTGATTGCAGCACCTGTGCCATTTCCGATTTTGAAACTTGCTGTTACTTTAGTTGTATTTTCGTTTATTGAACCAAGTATATTTTCGCCGTCAGAAAATTTCAGGTTAGCCAATGAAACGCTGTTTACGTCAGCCTGCCAAAGTGCCTTTGATTCATTATAAGATGCCTTGATTGTTTCTGCATCACGAGCCACATTCCATACATCAAGGGTTCCAAGACTTCCGCGGAACCACCAGTTGCCGTTTCCTCGACCCAAAGCCATTGTATATGTGTTATCTTCAAGCAAATAATTCGCCTCGTCACCTGTGCTGTAACCTATATCTCCACCCAACTGAACGCCGTTGAGATAAACACGTGCACGCCATACCTTTGCTGTTTTGTCATACTTTCTTGTTATTGCAAGATGATTCCATGTTGGATATTCTGCTTTGTAATTAACAGCACTAAGTGTTGTACCACTGTTTGACTGGTTTCCGTAGGGTCTGAAAAAGAGAGAGCCACTGTTGTCCATAACTTTCAATGTGTTGGTTGCCTCAGCATCCGAAGCCCCTGTGATTCTCAGAAGGTTACCTATGGTCGTTGAGGCATTATATTCCCACTTGAACCATGTTTCAATTGTCAATTCATCCTCACCCATCATTGATGGGTCTGTCATATATACCGAGCCAATGGGATTCTGATTATCCTTATTGCTGAAGCGCATATATCTGCGTTCGCCATAGGGAGTATTTTCTACCACCAGTTCAGGCTTTGCATTGCTGCTTGAAGAAGTGTTGGGGAAGCTGAAGTTTGTTGTGTTACCTTCAATTGCGTTTCTGAGACCCCACTTGTTTTCTTTGTTCTTCAGATAGTAATAGGATGAATCGGTATAATCGCTCAAATCAAGCTGCACAACATGACCATCAATTTCGTTCAGCCAGTTGCTCTGTTCTTCACGGAAGTTGGCGTCAACCGTTGCTGCTGGCAAAGCATAATCATAAACCTTGAAGCTACCGATGTTTCCGTGGAACCATTTCTGATACTCGGTGTTTTTGCTTGGGTCAAGGTTGTAACCAATCATCATAAAGAAATTTTCATCTTCCTGAGTCTTGAGGCTGTCCTGTCTCCATTGCTGATTCAACTGAACACCGTTTATATACTGTGTTGTGGTCCATTCTGTTTTTGACGCATTATATTCACGTGTCAGAACATAATGAATCCATTTGTTTGCATAAGCCTTATGTAACCAGTTTGTCTTTGCCCCTGTTCCCCACGCATCACCGTTTAATGTTGTGTCTGTGTCGCCATTTCCGAATACTTTCAGCTGCATTGACTGCTTGAAAGCACTCTGGTCACCGTTTGTAATATTAAAAACATTTCCGTGATTCCAGTTGTTGCTTGCAATCAGAGGATTCCATTTGAACCATGTTTCAATTGTCAGGTTGTTTGACGCTTCAAAAATAGCATCTTCAACCTTCAGATAACCCATATTTCTTGTTGTTCCTGTGCTGATATCCGAAATCTGAAGTGATTTCACTTCTTTTCCGTTTATTGTTTCCGTAACAAGTCCGGGAGTGTTTGTAACCGTAACAACCGATGTGTTTCCCGCAACGCCGTTCATAATCTCGTCTGTAGTGTCTGCTGTTCCGTCATATCCCTCAAAGTACAGGTCAAAAATCGGGTCAGTTGTGGCAGCAGATGCTCCAATATTGGGCACAGCAACCATACCGATAATCATTGCCATTGTTAACATAATTGAAAATAACCGTTTCATTTTTTTGCTCCTTTTTATAAAAAATTTTTATATAAAATAATTAATCCAAACAGAAAAAGCTATTCACACTTCATCGTGATTGGTAGCGCAAAAACCGGGAAATATCCACCGCTGTCTGTTTTATCCATAATAATCAACTTTGCTGTATCACCTGACTCCACCTTGTCATCCTCAAGCAAAAGAGCTATTCCGCCTGCCGCAGAGGAAACCTCCTCCAGCTTTGATGCCTTGAGTCTTCCATCAGCATCAAACAGCATCAATGCACAAGCTACCTTTTCGCCTGACGGCAAATCAATGGTTGCATCCACACGTGTTGCACCCGCAGACAACGCTCCAAGGCTTGCACTTGTGGGCGTATTTTCCCTCGGCTTTTGAATAAGCGTGAGAACATCATTTCCAACAAACGCTCTGTTCTCTTCACTCACCGCACCAATAACCGAAAGTGAATAATTAATTCCGGGAAGTAAGTATTCTGCCAATTCAAGAGTTGCAGTATTGCTCTCTTCATCATAGAAGCTATACTTCACATCGACTGTATAATCACCTGTTTCGTCACTCAAAACATACTCTGCATTTTCCAGACTGTTTTCGTCCATCGCACAGCTGAACTGGAGGTCAAGACTATCCGTTCCCTTCTCCTCCATACGGTTTGTTTCACCCATAAGTATCGGAACATTTACACGAGACACCTTAACAGACGTAATAGCAAATCCACAGCTTCCGCAATGACTTTCTTCAGTTGGATAGACGTGCGCCAACATGACCTTGCCTATGTCGGCATAGTTCAGATTGTTTGCCGAGCCAAATCTTCTGTATTCATCGGAGCCCAAGTCTGTGTATAAATCAAAGTTATACAGACCATCTTCGCCCGGAGCTACAACAACCTTGATGTAATTAAAACCATCCTCTGACGGAGTGGAGGAAGCCACACCGCCTCCAAAGCTTATTTTTTCGGAAATATCTCCGAATTCTGCCGTATATTTGCCCGCAATATTATAAAACCTAAGGCATTTTCTTGCAGGACCGCTTCCTGTATCATATGGATTGTCGGGAACATACCCTTTCACGCCAAGCTCGATTTCAATAGCTTCCTTCTTTAAGTCGGGCTCAATATCGTACATCATCATACTGTCAGTTTTAACTGCAGTGGCAACTCCGGCAATATATTTGTCGCCGTCATCGGTTTCCAAAACAACAAAGTTTGAGTTACTTCCCGCCACATTGTCGCTGATATACTCAATCCCTTTGCCTGTGGGCGGCGGTGCACCCACCACATATTCCTCGCCCGAAAAATCCTCTTCAAAGAGAACATTCGACTCACTGGTGAATTTGATATTTGACAATTCGTGATAATATCCCATTGTTGAAGCAAGCCCTGTGTCTATGTTAATCCAATAGTCCGTGTCGTTCTCAAGACCGCTGTAATTGACATAAACTTTTTTTGTATACTCATCTTCACCGGATATAATCTCCACGCCGTGCAAACTATTCCCATCTGCATCTGTGAAGGTTATATTGTCTATGGTTTCCTTGTCGACAAAATTATCAAACGTAAGCTCAATTGTGCCATAAAGGGGAATCCGTGTATCTGTGGAGGGCTTTACCGAAACAAGATTCATTTCTTCCGTACATTCCAGATATGTAAGATAAGACGCATCATATAATTCCTTCACTTCATTGCTGTTCAATGCCCGGTCATAAGCCTTGAAGCCGCTGATACCGCCTTTGAAGGTCAGCCCCGCTCCCAGTCCGCCTATTGTAAGATAATATGACGAATTTTCGGCTAATGTGCCCGTTTTATTCAGCGTGCCAATGGATCTGCCGTTTATATAAGCCTCACCAATCCATTCTCCGTCTGCAAACTTTCGTGTAAAAGCCAAATGACTCCAGTCTTCAACGCTCAAGGTGTCGTATATTCTTGAACCGCCCAGCTGCTTACCAAATACCTTTGCATTCAGCGTAGTGCCCGAAAGCATAATTTGCATTGACTCTGTGGCTCCGTCAGTTATCATCAGCAAAGTGTCCGCACCGCCTGCAGTTCCGTCCGGCTTCACCCACATTTCATAGGTCAGGTCGGCTCCCGTGGTGAGTGCAGGGTCATCAACTCTGACATACACACCCGGACGCTTGTTATCTGACGTATTAAAGTCAAGATAAGTCGCTGTATCACCCGTCATTATCAACCTCGAGCCGAGTGCGGGAGCATTGCCCGGAATACTGATCGCAGCCGTGGTTGACGAACCGACATTCGTTATTCCCGTTTTTTGGGACGGATCATACGCCGAAACGTCCAAATCAAAAACAGGGCTTGAGCTTGAGGCCGAAACCGGAATTACGCACAGCATTTGCAATAAGAGCGTGGTCGCCAGAAAAAGCCCAATAATTTTTTTCATTAACATACCTCCTTGTTATATTTATTTTTTGCATAACGTTCAGTTGCAGAACAACGCAAAATAATTATTTTTTATTCTTCACATATTCATCTATATTTTCAATATAATCCTTATTAATCTGGTTTCTCCACACATCGTTAGCTTCAGCAAGAGCTTCTTCGTTCAAACCGTTGCGTCGACCTGTTTCAACCATTTTGTTATAATATGCTTCAAACTCTTCGTCATTTTTTGCTGTCATAATCTTTGTTAAATCTTCTTCAAAATCTGTACGAGCACTCCAGAAACGTGCAATTTCATCCACATAGTTTGTCAGAGTCCAGATTGCAGGGTCAATGCCCTGAATTCTTGTAGCCGGATTATATGTTCCTGTTGAGTAATAATAGTTCATTCTGGTTAAGTTTGGAACAAAATCATAAATATAAATCGGATCCCATCTGTTTTCGCCCATAGGATATCCCGGCCACTGCTTGTTCATCAGACCATAGTTAAGCATAGAATCATTTGCCTCACCATATACAGCCTGAGCCTCTACTTCTTTATTGATGAAACGTCTGCCATTTTCTGTTTCTTCAAACAAGCCTGCACTCTTTGGTCCCCAGGCAGCAAGCTTCTGACCAACATCTGTCAGCATAAAGTCAAAATATCTGAGAATTTGTGCCACATCTTCTTCCTCTATGCGGTTTTTCAAAAATCCGTAGCCATAACCACCGGCAAACTGATTTGCAATAAGCATAAACTTACTCTCATTGTTAGGAATATTGATATTTACCTTGCGGTACTTGTATCCCTTTGCGTTTTTGTTAAGAACATCAGGATCGGGAGCAGTTGAACCGTAAAGGATTGCATACTGACCGTTTGCACACTTTTCTTCAAACATCGCTCTGTTATCCACCAGAGAATCCTGTGATATAACATCCTCACGAACAAGCTCCGTTATATCCCTGAGCACTTCCTTAAACAAAGGCTTATCATACATATATTCAATTTTTTCGGATTCCACATCATAATATGTAAAATAGCTGTTTCCCGAATATCCGTACAATCCTCCGGTCAAATAATACATAAGGTCCCAGTTGTCAGAGCCGGAAAGAGCATAAGTTGCGTAAACTTCTCTGTTTCCTTCTTTTAAGTTAAGTGCTTTAATGTCACGAAGGAATTGATAAAACTCTTCCTTTGAGCTGAAGGATGCATTCAGAATTTCTTCTTCGGTAAAGCCGCCGTTTTGTTCAAATTTGCTTATCAGCTCATCCTGAGTGAATGCCTCCGGCTTGAGCATTTTCAAAATATCATCACGAATAAGAACCGATGTGCCGTGAGATACAGGATTTTTACGTCGCATAATAAGCTCAGGATCCATATCCGGATACATATACTCGATGGGAGCATTCAAGTATAATTCATATATTTTTCCGTCTTCACGGGTACTCTTCATAAAATCGCCTTTTTCCATAAGAGCGTTAAGATTAGGCATATATTTGGGGATGAGATCTGTCAAATCATAAAGCATATCTTCATTTATCAAATCCTCCAGAACATTGCCCTGGCAACCCATGACAACATCAGGCCAAGTGTCTGAAGCAATTATTTTTGCAATCTTTGCATCCTGCATATCACCGCCGTTATCAAATGAATCTTCCGAAAATTTCACACCTGTAACACGCGCAATTTCATCGGTAACAACATCATTTTTTGCAATGTGGTTACGCTTGAGAGAATACGAGCCTGCACCATACCACATTGTAAGCTCAAGCTTTTTTCCTGTCCAATCGGGCATCTCTGACGAATCTGAATATTTTGCCGCTTCTTCATTCACCTTGTAGTCCACATCAGTAAAGTTGCCAGAACCTTTTTTTCCTGCACTATCACCACAGCAGGCAAGTGCCGAACCAGCAAAAATCAATACCAAAATTCACGCCAATGCTTTTTTCATATTTTTCAACTCCTAAATATATATTTTTTTAATATTTCTCCGATACCATACGGCCCATAAGCAACCTATTCATCAAACCTGAAATATGCAAAGTTAGCTGATTTTCCCACATATTGACCGTCAGGCTCCATAAATGTCACATATATATCATAGGTTCCAGGCTGAAGTATCCTGTTGAGCGGAACCTCCACATCTGTCCATGCACTCCAGCCATTGCCGATTGTCTTGAATTCAGCAATCGGTGGTGCATCCTTTGAACCAATTCTGATTTGAACGCTTTGCCCAGAATATACCGTTCCTGTGCAATGATTTACAGTAATCTTTGAGGAAGGCTTTGTAACTTCCCAATCCTTGTATACGAGAATTGTACCCGGCCAGGTGTTGTTTACAAACTCTGTGATTGTGTCGCCGTTTGTGCTTGTGTTAATTGCCGGTGGAAATTCTCCCAAAGGTGCAGCAATTGCCTCTGTAAAATCCGCAGCGTGTTTTGTACGTTTTATAATGTCATACTGCTCATAGCTTGAAAACTTAATATAATAGAGGTCAATTGATTTTGTTCCTGCCTCTGCATTATCATCTGACAAGGTTAAATATATCTCATACTTGCCGGGCTCTGCAATCTTTTTCAAATCAACAAAATCTTCTTTCCATTGGTCTCCGTCTGTTTCTTCCAGAACAAATTCTCCAACAGGCTCTGCATCCGGTGAGCCGAGGCGTATCTGCAATTTCTGACCCCCCTGACCTTTTGGCACCTTGTATTTGATTTCTGCAATATCACTCAAAAACTCTATGTCCGCATTTTCATACAGGAAGCAAGATCCTGTCCGTGCATTGCTTACATATGAATTCTCATAATCATCTTCTGCGCCGTACATAACAACAGGCATATTATCTTCACCCTGAGGTACTTTAACATCCGTGAAACTGCCACCATAAATGACAGAATTGTTTGGCTCATTGTTCGGCATATCCACAAGCTTCACTCCGCTTATGTCAATATATCCTGCCGCCTCGGTTATTTTAATATATACATCATGCTTGCCTGTTACACCTGTTATTTTGGTTATCATCATCTCACGGTCGTCCGCTGTTCTTGCACGGAAATAGAAGACAGGAACCTGGAAGCTTTTGCCGCTTTCACAATCGTCAACAAAAACCACCATCTGAGGTGCGGTGTTATATCTGTCACCCTTGAAATAAATCTCCAGATTTTTTGCTCCTGCAACATCGAAATCAATATCAGAGAATTTAATCCAATCTCCTGCACCTTCAAGCCTTACATCTGTTCCAACCCTTTCGGCATTTTCCGAAAGAACCGCATTCTCAGTATCAATAAAATCAACATCAACACCGGCTTCTGCCTGATTGTTTATAATCTGTTCATAATTCTTTGTATAATCACCTCTTCCGATGGTTGAACCTGCGTCAAACATCATATTATACGGAAAATCATCAGGTTTGAGTCCGTCACGACCGCCAACAACTGCGTGCTTCAGTTCTTCATTTGCCCATATATCCGCCTGATGCCAGTTAAGGGGTCTGAGATGGGTCATAACATATGATTCATGAGTGTAGCTCACACCCGGTTCAGCACAGAAAATAAGGTTGTTATACGTGTCTATGTTCATCGTTCCGCCATCGTGATATAAGCCCATTGAGAACGGCCACGATTCATCAAAGGTGCAGTATATAAGGTTGTTGTGCATCTGTGTTTTGCGTCGGTTATTGCCGTGGTCTGTAAGATAGGTGTATATAATACCCGTATCGAGGGATGTAAGCATTGAATTATAGAACTCATTATATGCCACCTCATACGGAATAACAGCCCTTTCCCATGCTGACCCACTGGGGTTTTGTGTCATAAGCACCGAGCGTCCTGCGTTATATGCCGTATTCCCCACAACCGTCATACCGCCTCTTGGGGTGTCGGCAGCTCTCCATGCTTCTCCGGGGAATGAAATTCCCGCAACATAGCTTCCTCCATAACCACAGCTTTTTATCAGGTTATTCTCAATATAGGCATAACATCCCACACCATAAATCGCAGCACCTGCCGCCTCGTCAAAGATGTTGTTCACAAGAATATTGTCATATCCGCCAACATACAATCCAACCTCGCCTCGGGTTGGTGCACCATTGGGATCATCGTAGTTGCAGTCATCAATATAACCGCTACGCTGGTCCATTGAATATGTATAGTGGTTATTGTACTTAATTGTGCAATCCTTTATAACACAAAGCTCGCTGTTGTTGAGGCGCATACTTCCGCCGATTGTGGTAAAGCCGTCAAACTGAACACATTTGTTGTCAGGAATGTCAATTACAAGTTGACGAGCCTTGACCTCAACGCTGAGGTCGTCCACTGTCGTGCCTTCGGGCGGCATCATTATCAAAGTATCATTTTCAACCACCCATTCGCCCGGTAAATCTATTGCCGCTCTGGCACCAACAAGATAACCCCATTTAACCTGACCATTCACGCTTGTGGGATTCCAGAAGTACTTGCTGGTATTAGTAAGCTCAAGTTCGCCCGGTTTGGAATGCTTGACCATAGCATAGCTTGTTGCATATGCGTGTCCGCGCAGACATATAAATTTTGCTCCGTCCCATGTGCCCTCGGGCTGATTTAACAGTTCCTTGTGTTCAACACGCAAATGATTGTCTGCATCAGTGGTGAGGGGTGCCGCAACAGGCCAGTTATCAGACAACGGCTCATTATCTCCGCCAAGCCTGATGGCAGGCTCATTTGGATACCGTGCTTCAGGAATGGATTTTTCGCCAAAAAATACCTGGTTTTTTCCATAACCCAAATCATACGGATAGCTTGCCACCACCATATTCTCGCCATAGGAGATAAAATCATCAATTACCTCTGTGGCGGAAATCACAACCTTCTCGCCTTCAGCCGCCTTAAACACAATGGGAGACGTTGGTGTTCCGTTATTTTTGACGGTTACGGTTTCACGGTACACACCCGCACGAACGATTACCGTATCACCTGCCACAGCAACCTGACCTGCTTTACTTATTGTTGCAAAGGGAGCTTCGTATGTTCCGGAATTGGCATCACTTGCATTTGCGGATTTTGCAACATAATAGGTTTTTCCTGCAATGTTATCAGGCTGAATTTCTGCAAATCTGTTTTGTATATATTTGTTAACCGATGTATTCTCATCAAGAAAATCTGCAACATAATACTTATTGTCATCAATAGCAATCAAACCATCCTTGTACCCAACGCATCTGCCGTAAAATTCAGCGATATAACGAACTGGAAGATAGGTTCGTCCGTTTGCATAATGCACCACATTCTCTATGGTTTTTTTCTCTCCGTGAATATTGTTTGAATAAGAAAAATTCTCAGTAAACACCAGTTCATCGGACTGATAGCGCAAAAGAACATATTTCTTATCCGGCAAATCCTCATAATACAAGCTCAACGCTCTCGCAAGAGTGTGAACAGGAAGATAAACACTTCCGTTTAAATATATAGGAAAAGCATTCCTGTCCTCAATGTCTATGTAGCGTCGGCCGTTATTCACAATTATCATGGGCGAATCCATTTTTATTAAAACAGCCGTCTGGAGCATGAACTCCTCCTCTGAAATTGCAGGTGCCGCTTCCCCTGCCTCAAAAGAACTCCATTCCTTAGCCACGTCAAATGCAATTTTTGAAAGACTTGCTTTTGATTCCGCCGAAAAAGTATAAACCTTCTCGCCAATTCGATCGTTAACCGCCAAATCATAAGTAAATGTCTTTTCATCCCCCGGGTCAACAGTATAACTTTCCGTTCCGTTTGAAACAGCAATTGGAACAGGCTTTCCCGCAAACGTCATTGTTATGCTTTCCGCATTGAACGGCAAATAAAAGCCATAGCTTGCCGAGCCTCCCGGTTCAATTTCAAGTGCCTTATTGTTCGCCTTTGCATTCTCTGCGGAAATGAGGTATTCTTCGCTCAGCACATACTCGCGAGGTCCAAGAAAGTATATTTCCGTTTCATTTCCGAGAGCCGCATTGACATTCATAGTCACAAAAGTTGTGAAAATATAACTCAGCACCATAATCCAGCCTAAAAAACGTTTCTTCATAGTCATCCTCCCTATTTACTCAAATTTTATATTTGGGTTTATTTATATGATTTTCTGCCGATGCATCAATTGCCGAACGAAAACCAATACAGGTTCGATGTATCGTCCGTTCCGCCCCTGAAGGTCAGGTACACCGTATGGATACCTGCAGACACTTCGGATATGTCTGTTGTACTTTCCTTGTAGTTATAATAACCGGTTCCCGTATATTCCAGGGAAATGGTGCCAACCGGCACACTGCTTAAATCATCTATTCTTATTTCAGCAACGAGATTTGGTGGTGTGTACCAATAACAACTCATCATAGTCAGCTTGGTTGCAGCACTGTCAAACTTCACGTCTTCATAAATAAGGGTATTTCCATTTCTTGTGTTGTTTACCACAGGATTTATCACATCATCCGGCGCAGAATAGCTGCTTTGAGGCACAAGCATCTGACCTTCGCCCAGCTTGTAACCGGTAAACCTTCCGCCGTATACCCGCTTTGAATTAAGCTCAAGAAGTTCTGGTTCTGCTTCTCCTGTCTTAAGGCTCAAAATCTGTGCAGATTTTGGAGTTACCATTCTGACATACACATTTGAACTACCCTTCAATATATCCTCAACACGAGTTGTAAATATATTGACATCATCTTTATTATGCGCAGTTACAGTAAGCGTGCATGTATAAACCTTATTTGTTCCGTCGTTAAGCTCACCGCCGACAATAATTTCCACCGTATCGCCCGTGTTAAATTTGTCGCCATAAAACTCTATGGTAAACTCGTCGCTTCCCTTTTCTCCAAAATCCACATTCGCAAACTTAACATAGTCACCCACAGTATCAAGCACAGCCGCACCTGCATTCAGTTCCACTCCATCGGATAGCGTTGCCTCATCTGCAAAATACATAAGCAGCTCCGGCGGATTACTCAGGGCATCAAAATTCACAAGGTATTCTTCATCCGTATATGCACCTGCATAGAAAGGCTTTTGATTGGGAAAATCCTCATGCCTGAGATTTTCCTTTCCGCCGCTTATACTCCTGTCTATCTGTAAGTTGTTCCAGGCAGGACAATATGCCACCGCATGAGCCGCCTCCTGATTATAAACCCCTGCAACTGTGAAGCCTGCATTTGGTTCCACGCTAAAGGTCACATTTGAATATGTATCAATATTTTCAGCACCGCCATCGTGATATATGCCACGACTTTCGGGCGAAGTCTGCTTTGTTGTGGCATAAACCAAGTTATGGTGCATTTTTGTGAACAGCTTTTCACTTCCCATCAAAACCATATATTCATATACCACACCCGTATCAACCGAGGTAAGCATACCATCGTGAAAATCATTAAAAGCAATTTCCGCAGGAAGCTGAGGCCACATTTTTTCACCTATGGGAGATGTGTGCTGCAAAACCGCACGTCCGGCATTGTATACCGTGTTTCGGCAAATATAATTTCCGCCCCTCTTGGCTGTTTTATCCCTCCATGCCTCACCTGTAAAATACAGCCCGGCAACATAGCCACCGGCATAACCACAGTCTTTTATTGTGTTATTCTCAATATAAGTGTAACATCCAACACCATAAATTGCAGCTGCAGCCGCTGTGTCAAAAACATTGTTTATCACTACATTATTTTCGCCGCCGATATAAATACCAACCTCGCCTCTTGCGGGAGCACCGTTTGGATTTGTCGCAACAGCATCATCAATAAAGCCCGAATGCTGATCCTTGCTCTTGACATAATGGTTCAGATATTTCATATTCATTCCGTCAAGAGTACACATCACACTGTTATTCATCTTTATACTACCGCCGATTGTTGTGAAACCCTTAAACTTCACATAACAGTTCTCCGACAAATCAGCCACAAGCTGTCTGCTCTTGATTTCAACCTTCAAATCTGTAACATCGGCATTTTTCGGGGGTATGAAATAAAGATACCCATCCTTTATAATCCATTCCTCATAGGTATCAAGGGCATTTATATGACCGCTCAGATACGCATAGGGTGTCCAATGCTTATTTACGTTTGTCTGGCTTATTGCCCAGTAATACGCTGAAACATCGTCAACCTTCAAATATCCGTTGCCCGATTCCACAACCGTTGCACTGTCAAGGGTGTACTCGTGACCGCGCATTGCAACCACTGTCGCACCAACCCAATAACCCGGTTCCTGATTGAGGAGAGTATCACTTGTAATCATCAGGGAATCATCATCACTGGGCACAAGTCCTCCCCGGACAGGCCAAAGGGAACTCAACGCTTCATTTTGATCGCCCGTCTCTATTGCGGGCTCGTTTGGATATCGTGCTTCAAGCATTGATTTTCCATTAAAGAAAATTTGATTTCTCCCAATCCCCAAATTTCTCCAATCATAGGGCAGTTTTGCCTTATACACTGTCATCCCCGTCGCTGCCGTCCGTTCAGCATCCACGGTAAATCCGCCAAGCTCCTCAGCCGCTGATATAACAACATTTTCATTTTCTGCCTTAAAAACTACCGGAGCTGTTGGCTCACCATTGTTTGCCACAGTTACCTTTTCACGATATATTCCCTCTTTGACAATAACTGTATCACCGGCTTTTGCAACCTTGCCCGCACCTGTTATTGTTGCAAAGGGAGCAGCCATGGTTCCCGGATTGTTGTCATCAGCATTTGGAGTTTGTGCCACATAATAAGTTCTTCCGACGGAGTTTTCAGGATAAAAGTCCTCAAACTGCCCTCTGACATACTCAAAAACCCCATTGTCATTCAAAATATTTGACACGGAAAACTTATCATCTATCGCCACAATTCCATCTTTATAGCCAACTGTTTTTCCAAGCAATTCGCCAAAATACCTGAGTGGCAAATAGGTCTTTCCGTTTTTGTATACAATTATATTTTCTATCGGCTCTTTGTCGTATCCAAACCTCTCCAAATATGAAAAATCATTGCAAAACATCAGCTCAAGCTTGTCACTTCTCAGCAAAAGATAATCCCTGCTCGGTATATCCTCAATATACAGTCCAAAAGCCTTCGCCAGGGTTTGTGCCGGAAGATATACACTGCCGTCAAAAATTTCCGCAAGTTCCTTCGGATTATCATTATTTATATATCGCTTGCCGCCGTTTACCATGATAATTCCGGCATTCACGTCCAAAAGAACAGCGCTTTGGATTGCGGCTTCATTTTTCGTTAAATCGCAAAAAACAAGCTCAGAATTAACCGTTTCAATCTGCTCTTTATTAAATCTTATATTGGCAATCACACAAGCCGAGGTTAACGAAAAGGTCATTATTCGTTCACCTTTTCGCTCGGTTATTTCAAAGGGAATTGAACATTTTGCGGATGTTCCCGGCGTGAGCACCTTTTCAATTGTTTTTTCTTCTGTGCAAATGGAAAGTATAGTTTCAGCTTCTGCTGAATATGTCACATCAACAGACACAGCATTAAATGGAAGATAAAAATCATAAGTGACACTTCCGTTTGCACTAAAAGAAACACCTATTCCGCTCTTTGATGCATTTTCCATTGTGCTGATATATTTGTTTTCCATATCATAAACAACCGGTCCCACATTATATGCAGGATAAGCAAAGGACTGAGTCAAGCAGAGCAAAACAGACAAAATTAATGTAAGTGCAACAATTTTCTTTAACATGGCTATCTCCTTTCTCGCGATAATAAACTCAAAGAAATCATTTCACAGGTATAAACTGCTTTTCATTATTTTCTATTATAATTTCGTATTTTTTGCCCCTGAACACTCTTGTTACCTTTGCAGGAAGAAGTTCCTCAGGCAAACATGGACTGATTTCCAAGCCATCAAAACGAGGCTTTATTCCCAGCATATATTGTGTTACAGCAATATACATCCATGCCGCAGTTCCGGAAAGCCATGATACATTTGCTAGTCCAAACTTATCGCTTTCAGGTCCAAAGATATTGGAAGAATACACATAAGGTTCAGCCTTATATCTCCACTCCCCTGCCTTTTTCTGTGCAACCATAGGCAAAAGCTGACGATAGTAACCGTATGCATTTTCTGCTCTTCCAAGCATACACTCGGCAATAATTGCCCAGGTGTTTGCATGACAGAAAATAGAGCCGTTTTCACTGCAACCCGGCTTATCATAGGTGAGCGGATCCTCTTTGGTAGGATAGTGCTTCATAGACGGATGAATTTTCTTAATGCCCAGTTCTGTGTTAAGATGCTTCTTTACACTATCCATAGCCTGAATCTGTTTATCTTCATCACCTAATCCCGAAAACACTGCCCAACTCTGCGAGTTAAGCCATATTTTCGCCTGAGGCTCTGCATCACTTCCTATAAATCTGCCCTCATCGGTAATACAACGGCGGAACCACTCGCCATCCCATGCCTTTTCATTAACAAGGTGTTTTTGTGTTTCGTATAGTTTTTCATAACGGGTTGTATCTTCATTTAAAAGTTCAGCCAGCTCTTTTATATATCTGAGCACTGTTCCGAACTGCATACCCGTCCAAACACTTTCACCTTTTCCTTTTTGGCAAACCTTAAACAGCATATCATTCCAGTCAGATGCCAACATTAACGGGAATCCGTTTTCTCCGCAATGGGATTCTGTATAATCTATAGATTTGTTTATATGCTCCCATACGGTTGCTTCACCACCGTCGTAGTACGGAATAACTTCGTTAAGGTAATCCAATGCCCCCTCTTCCATAACAATATGGTATGTTGTCATAACAAGCCACAAATGATTATCTGAATGAATTCTTGTTACCGGCTCCCATCCTTCATTAGGGAAACAATAATGGTTGCAATGACCATCCTGGTACTGCTGACCGAACAAAAGATTCAACTTATCCTTTGCACGACGTAAGTCAAAGGGTACCATTGCCAGAATATCCTGTGCAGTATCACGAACACCTGTGCCACGGAATGTTCCCGTTGCATAATAACTTATGTTTCTTGAAAACTGGAAATTACGCTCTGCCTGATAAGGATTCCATATATTAACCATTGTTTCAGCTTCCTTGTCCGGAAGTTCTACCTGAAAATGCGACAAATGCTCATCCCACTGCTTGCCTAGTGCCTCAAAGGATTTCTGAACAAAATCATCCTCTCTGCAATGAGCGACTGATGCCTTTATATCATCTTCGGTCATAGCGGTTCCAAGGAAGATATTTACAGTTCTTTCCTCGCCTGCTTTTAAATCAATTTCCAATTCCAACGCAAAGCATGGATCACCGCCACACATTGTACTGTTTGAGCAAGCTCCACTTTCAACCCTTTGTGGATTTTCCTCGCTTCGATATCCACCGATAAATTCATCGCGGTCGCAATCAAAGCCTTTTACAGGCACATTACAAGCAAAATACACCAATGGTGTTTCATCGGGCTTGGGCTGAGTTTCCACCCCGTATTCATAGACCAGAATATCATCCATATTATAGCACTCAAGCTGATGCTTGTTGTAGCATTGCCATTGAAGCTCACGCATAAATTCCATCATACCAAGTTCTACATAAGGAAAGATTTTTATCCTTCTGTCAGTATTAGACTTGAGTTTTAAATTCCAGATAAGACAGTTTTCAAACTTACCCACAAAATAATTTGCAGTAACCTCCAAACCGCATCGTTCCGCTTCAAAACGAGTATATCCCATACCGTGAGTTGCCTGCCATTTTTCCGGTTTATCCTTTGTTGGCTCCGACGTGGGGCACCAAAAATTATCCCCATCCTTAATATATGCATAAAAACCGCTTCTGTCTGTTGGAAGATGAAAGAATCTGTAGTGATTTATTCTCCATATCTGCGGTGATTTATAAAACGCAACCCCACCGCCTGCCTGGCTCATCATTGTATGAAATGTTCCATTGGACAAATAATTCATCCAGGGCGTTGGCGGATTTGCCTTCTTTATTGTTATTTCTCTTGCTTGGTTGTTAAAATTATACACAAAGAACACCATCCTTAAGATTGCGAAGCATAGGCTTACCCTTAAACTCATCTTCCCCAAATATTTTTTTAACAACCTCACCAACCGTAAACTCTGTTGGATTACTGTTCATCTCTATAATTGTCGGGTCTTCAGGAAAACATTCAGGTGCATAAAAAGGCGAGCCATAAATTAATATAAGCTTTCTCTGTTTGTCAAACATATGTGAGCCCCATATTGTCATAAAAGTGTTGTTCCAATCACTCAAATATGTTCCACGCACATTGAATATGACAAGATCCTGACCTTCCTGCAGCTTGTCGGCATCAGCCTGCCAGCATACTTCCGAACCCTTGTCATCTATACCGCGCACAGTTTTAACTTCTTTTCCACGTGCTTCCAGTTCTTTTTGAAGAAGGCTGATGGAAACGTCATTTTCTTCTGTACAAGCATCAACCAAAAGAATTTTATTATATTTTTCGGTGTCAAGAGGGAGAACATTTCTTTCATTTTTAAGACAACAAATTCCATTTGAAGCAAGCTTTTGGGCTGTTTTGTTAACAAACTCTGCGGAAGGCTGATCATATTTATGATTGTCCAATGCCTTTTTACGAAAGCTCTTCATTTGTTCAATATGTTCCAGAGCAGAATCAAGACGGCTCATGGGAATTTCACCCGACAAAATCATTTCTTCAATTCTATCGGCAGTTTCCATAACAGGCCACAACAGAAGGTCTGCGCCGCACTTGAACGCCTGAGCACACTCATTCACATCATTTCCTGTTGCATTTCCGCCCATAATCATTGCATCCGTAACTATTGCACCCTTAAAGCCAAGAGTATCACGAAGAAGGTCGTTGTTCAGTTTCTTCGAAAAGGTGGCAACAGGGAAATAACCATCGGTAAACTCATTATCATACGAACGAAGTGCCGTATGAGTATTCATAAGACACATAGGGCTTTCCTTAATTAATTCCATATATGTATAACCGTATGTCTCCATCCACTTGTCAAAGGGAAGAATATTTCTTCCGGGTGCATAGTGCATATTCATACTGTCTGTACCGAGTCCGGGGAAGTGCTTTATTGTTGCACAAACGCCCTGATCCTGAATACCTCTGACCACCTGTCTGTAAATACGTGCCGTCACCTTTGGGTCATCGCTGACAGCCATAAGTGGCATTGCATTTGTGAAAAACATATCCATACTTGGTCCCAGAGACCAATCCACACCTTGAGAATTGAACCTCATCCCTATGCTTTTTCCCCATTCATATGAGATTTCCTCGTCATCGGCACCGCCAAGAGTCATCTGTGTTGCACCAAACAGATCCTGACCATCTATTTTCACACTATCGGCGCAAATCAGCATATCCTCGGGAGCATACTTTTTGCATAATTCCAATTTCTCACGGGTCATTCCTGTTCCGGTTTCGTTTCCGTTTTCATCGAAAGGTCCATCAGCAAATTCTCTATAAAATAAACCTCCAACCGGATACTTTTCAAAAAATTTCTCCGGTCCACCGTGAACATTTATTTCACGGATTGTAACAACAAATGTCTTTAAAATTTTTTCTCGTAATGTCACAAAATATCTCTCCTCTATATAAAACAGTCTTTTAATTTAATTCTTGTTATATCTTCACATTTTCCCCTTATACTTTAAATATAACACAATAAAAAACAAATTTCTTATCTTTTTTGCCAAATTATATTGCACAAAAGATAGCTTGTCTATTCAAATTGCTTAAAAACAAATGCAAATTACTTTTGAAAAGCAAACTCTTTTTTTGTTAATGTAACGACCTTCTCATTTGGAACAACTTCCACCAAAAGATAAGCGTCTGACCCATCTTTTGTGATGGTACACACTTCAGAAACCCCGTTTTGAGAAACAGCTGCACAGCTCCAACTGTAAGGAACGTTAACTCTGATAGTCAGAGGATAATCAAAAAGTGCGTCATCCATAGTATCACTTAAAATAAACCTTATTTCAGAATCATTTTCCTCCAGCAATATCAATCTTGATGTCTGCCTTTCTCTTATATACTGAATTGCCTCGGTATAGGTGGCAACCCAAAGGCTCTCCTCCTTGGATTTAATATGGTCTAAATGAGCTTTGACGTGTTCCTTTGACGGTGGGTTGTATATGTGGTCGCCCTCTATACCGTGCCACATTTCCACAATCCATTTACCGTCTGCAATAGCACTGTCCACCCATCCGTTCATTGTATCAACAGGAACCATTCCGTTGCAGTCATATGATTTGACAGCAAACAACTCCTCTTCTGTCGGATCAACGTTGTTTGAACTGCTTCCACCGCCTCTTACGGCATAATGTTCTTCCTTTGTTTTTGCAAGCACATTGGCATCGGAAGCATTGAACGGAAGAACATATCCCAACACCTTTTGTTCGGGAAACATATTCCGTAGAACATTCCTTGCTCCGTTTACTTCTGATTCAAGCAGTTCCTCATATTCCATGTCACTCAAATCCGCATTCCAGCTTCTCGTCAAATGACCCGAGTGAGATTTTGAATGATTTGCGATATCCAGATATCCTTCCGAAAGAAGATTTCTCCATTGCTGAACAGTCCCATATTTTCCCTGACCTTCCGTTGCGGCGGTGTAATCTGCTACGTAAGCAATGGTTCCCCGAAAGCCATATTCTTTGAAAGCCTCATTGAAAAACTGACTCGACACCCAATAACCGTCATCGGACATAATTGTACATATTGCATCCTTGCCGCCTTTGACCTGTTCGATGCTCAATGTATAAGTATTCTGCTTGACAGGGAGCTTTTTGAACACTTCCTTTGCAAAAAGTTCACACCCCATCTTGTTGGGATGCAGACCATCATAGAAGAAATCAGGAACATTTTTGGTTGCAGCATTTATATCTATAATTTCACAGCCTGTTTCCTTTGCCGCCTGAATTATCATATCCTTCATTTCACCCGATATCACGCTGTCCGGATGTCCCCAGGTTTCATTTGGCTGTACCGTTGGCGAAGTGCTTATGTACACCCTCGGTTTGCTTGACAGATTTTTATATTCTTCAATTATACTCTTGTACGACTCTACGAAATACTGTTTGTCCACCCATCTGTTGGGCAGGCTGTCGTTTGTACCCAGCATTATAACAACTACATCAGGTAAAAAGGCAAGGCTGTTTTTATACTCATCTGTATTTATATACGGTATAGAAGCGGTTTTGCTCATAACGGTTGTACTGTGTCTGCCAAAGTTTGCAACCTCAAAGCCTTCGCCAAGCATTGTATCGAGCTGCTGAGGATAATAGTCCGTCGCCGGAAGAGTGGTGCTGTTTGTGGTACTGTCGCCTATGCAGGCAATTTTTATATCTCCTCCATAAACCTTGAAGCCGTCTATCGCCATTTCATTTCCACCGAGCTTTTCAAGCCGTATTCTGTGCTTATCACCCGTTATTCCTCCGGCTGTATAAATAACATCCTGCTTGGATTGGCTGCTGTATGCATCAACAACTGTCTCAAGCTCTCCGTCAATCATAATCTTGATTTTTCCGCCGTCCGGGGAAACTCTTGCGATAACATCAATACCCTTACCCACAAAATCATATTCAAGTGTTGCACCATCTTTTGTTCCGATATGCAAATCCCCATTCAAAAATCCCTTTGTAGACACAACGCTCATATCCGAACACCGGACGTTGTCGGTGCTATTGATATATGTGTTTGTCACATCACCTGAAGCTCCTTCACCTTCATTCATGTACTCAGAAAAGTCAATATCGGCAATACCATTGTCTGATGTACCTTTAACAAACACCGTTTGAACACCTTTTACAGAGGAAAAAATATCAATGTAGTCGTTTCCCCAAACATAGACCTTCAAATCATCACCAATCTGCGGAGCTTTGTCTAAATTTAATATTAACGCAATTGTTGAAAACCCATCCGAAACATTTTTATTCTCAGCAGCAACATCAATTATTTTCCCTTCTCGGTCATACAATACAACCGCCGCAAACACTCTTGCAGTGCCGCTTTCGTTATAAACAGGAACGTCGGCCTTTATGGTTTTTGACTCGACTAAATTATACGGCGTTATTTCCTCAGCAGCTTCATTTGTAAGTATTATCTGGTCATATAAAATCGTCAAACCTCCATCCGCACCAAAAACAGCCGTTGGCACACAAAATACTGAAATTATAACTATAAAAGATAAAACAACTCCCCAAATTCTGTTTCCCATATTCCTTATCTCCTTTTACTCATATTTTTTTGTCGTGTACACCTTATTCTTATGGATTTCACTTTTCTATTTTATTTAAATATAACACAACAAAAAATGGATTTCTTGTATTTTTTTCTAAATTATATTAAAAAAAGGATACATTGTTATTATAAACTCCTTGCCAAAAGGACAAACTTTTGCTATACTGTTTTTGTAAAAGTTCCTTTTATAAGATGGAATAAATACCCTCAAAAGGAGGTTATAAAATTGGAATGTGCATCATTACAAACCCTCATAGACATAATAGAGCAGGGAACTCTGCTTCACATATGTATTTTATTTATTAAAGACTATCATAATGAAAAATTAGTGCCTTCCTATAAAAATATTATCCATTCCAGCCCTTTTTGTTTTGCCTCTAAAGAACTTCCAAACGGTTATGACCGATGCCTGGAATGCAAGAAAAAAGCCATTCAGAAGCTTTTTGATACAAAAACACCTTATTTCGGCTACTGCGTCAATGGTGCTTATGAATACTGCTATCCCGTTATTGACGATAACGAAGTTTCGGCTGTAATTTTTATCGGCAATATTTTGGAAAACGAAAAAATTCTTTGCGAAAGAAGTCTTTTGCACGCTCCTTTAGAATATGCCTCGACTATGGAAAAGAATATCAGTCATAAAACTTGCTTTAACATAGCCTGTGTTTTAGAAAGCTATATAAAACTCATCCTTTTGACACATCCGACTAGGGCAATCAAATCGGCGGATTGGAGAATTGCCACACTTATGAAGGAATACGCAGATTCCAATTTTATGTGCGCATTCTCGCTTTCTCAGCTTGCGGAAATTTATCACTATAACGAAAAATATCTCGGCAGAATTTTCAAAATGACCTACAATATATCATTCAAAGAATATGTGAACCTCAAAAGACTTCAATATTCCAAAAACCTTCTGAAATTTTCAAAGGCAAGTATAATAGACATAAGTTTTAAATCCGGCTTTAACAACGTAACTTATTTTAACCGGATTTTCAAATCTCACTATGGTATGACTCCGTCCGAGTACAGAGCTCAAATGTTAAAATTTGACCACGAACACACATTGTTCGAGCCTTAACCAAAATGAGATGATGACAACTTTCTAACCTCCATAGTTTTGCCAAAAAGTATGACTTTCGCTAAAAGATTTAACCCTTTGGCGAAAGTCTTTCTGCATTTACACGTTCCTACAGGTTTCTACAAACTTCATCAATTTGCTAATGCATTCTTCCTACGATTTCAT
>JAZRMZ010000031.1:0-11553 GCA_045647905.1 Clostridia bacterium | reverse complement strand
TTTTTTGGCTGCGGAACTAGGATTCGAACCCAGACAAACAGAGTCAGAGTCTGCTGTGCTACCTTTACACAATCCGGCAATGTCTGAAAATAAAAAAATAATTTGGTGCGAGCAGTGGGACTTGAACCCACACGTCGGTTGACACACGCCCCTCAAACGTGCCTGTCTGCCTATTCCAGCATGCTCGCATCTTCAAATCAACTCGTTTATTATACAACGGAAAATTGGTTTTGTCAATACTTTTTTTAAAAAAATTTAAAATTTTTTTAATTTTTTTTTGAAAGCTGAATACACTTGTTGTAGAGGTGATTTAATGAAGTTGAAAACATATGTTGTGTCGGTTCTGATTGCGTTGACGGTTGGCGGTTTGTCGGCTTTGATTACGGGTGGAAATATGATGATTTATGATGAACTTGTACAGCCGCCCCTTGCACCCCCTGCCATTGTATTCCCGATTGTCTGGACAATTCTTTATGTTGCCATGGGGATTGGTGCGGCAAGGGTGTGTATAGAAGGAAACGGCATGAGAGTGATTACGGCAGAGGCAATCAAAACATATGCCACACAATTGGTGGTTAATTTCTTTTGGAGCATCATATTTTTTAATTTCAGAGCTTTTTTGGCGGCGTTTTTATGGTTGATTCTTTTGTGGGTGTTGATTCTTGTTATGCTGGTCAGATTTGCAAAGGTGGATGATTTCGCTGCAATAATCAATATTCCTTATCTTGTATGGGTTACATTTGCGGGTTATCTGAATTTTATGATTTATATTTTGAATTAGTTTTATGTAGCGGGGATGTCTAAAAACAACGTTTTTAAACATCTCCTTATTTTACAGAGAATTTATATAATCTTCAAGATTACTTTTGATTACGGTTACACGTGGTCCGTAAATAACCTGAACCCCTGAACCTTTTTTGATTATTCCTGAGGCGCCTGTTTGCTTCAGAAGCGAATCGTTTACAAGGGAGCTGTCTTTTACGGTTAGTCGGAGTCGGGTTGCACAACAATCCACATTCACAAGGTTATCCTTTCCGCCAAGGGCTTCGAGAATTGTAGCCGAATTATCTTCCTTTGCCGCATTGACATCCTTTCGGGTGTAAAGCTTGGTTTCGGCTTCGTCGTCTTCACGTCCCGGTGTTACATAGTTGAATTTTTGTATCAGGAAACGGAAGAGGAAGTAGTACACACCAAAGTATATTATACCCACCCAGATGATGTTTATCCAGTTTGTTTTTGCATTTCCCTGAAGGATTCCGAACAGGAACAAGTCGATAATACCGCCCGAAAAAGTCATTCCAACGCCAACATCAAGAATGTGCATCAGCATAAACGAAAGTCCTGCGAGAACACAGTGCACGGCGTATAAAAGGGGTGCAACAAAAAGGAAGGTGAATTCCAGAGGCTCGGTTATACCTGTGAGGATTGAGGTTAGAGCTGCCGAAAGCAGAAGGCTGCCTGCGACCTTTTTCTTTGAGTCCTTTGCAACGCTGTACATTGCCAGAGCCGCACCGGGAAGACCAAAAATCATAAATGGGAATTTTCCGCTCATGAAGCGTGTTGCGGCTGATGAGAATTTGACGGTTTCGGGGGATGCAAGCTGAGCAAAGAAGATGTTCTGTGCACCTGCAACCGAAACGCCATCTATTATCATTGTTCCGCCAAGACCCGTTTGCCAGAATGGCATATAGAATACATGGTGAAGCCCGAAGGGAATCAATGCACGCTCGATTGTTCCGTAAATGAACGTTCCGAAGTATCCCGAATTCAGCACAAGGTCGCCCAGTGAGTATATTCCACGCTGGATATATGGCCAGATAAAATACATCAGAAGACCCACAAGGATGAATGTGAAGGTTGAGATAATGGGAATAAATCTTACGCCGCCGAAAAATGATATTACGTTGGGCAATTGAATTTTGCAGAAGCGGTTGTGAAGGGCGGCTACGCCAAGCCCGACAATTATACCGCCAAAAACACCCATTTCAAGGGACTGGATTCCCACAACATTGGATAGAGTGCCCTCCAGCATTGCGCCGGATTCCAGTTTTCCGTTAATCTGAAGGAGGGTGGAGATTGTCTGATGCATAACGAAAAAGGCTATTGCAGCAGACAGAACTGCAGTTCCGTGTTCACGCTCTGCCATTCCCAATGCAACGCCAAGGGCAAAGAGCAAGGGGAGATTTGCAAAGATTATGCTTCCCGTCTGGGCAAGAACAAGCATGACGGAGTTCAGAAAAGTTCCTTCACCGAGAACTGACTGGAGATTGTAGGTTTGAATGGTTGTTGGATTTGTCAGCGATGAGCCGATTCCCAAAAGCAGACCCGCTATGGGGAGAAGTGCAATGGGGAGCATAAATGAGCGTCCGACTCTTTGCAGTACGCTGAACAGACCGTTTGTTTTGTCTTTCATAGATAAATTCCTTTCTTTTATAAATTTTTAACGGGTTAGCTTTGACCGGAATAAGTTGGTTAGAGTTTATAGGTTAATGCAGGTGTTCCTGCAGATTGAGAGATGGATTCCATAACATGATATTCCTTCAGCTTATGGGTGTTGGTTACAACCACCATGGTTGCGGGGTTATAGCCTTTTTCACGGATTCCGTCGATGTCGGCGTATGCAATGGCTTCACCCCGACGGATAGGGTCGCCCTGCTTCACAAGAGCTGTGAAACATTCGCCTTTGAGTTCAACTGTGTCGATTCCGATGTGTACCAGAATTTCAAGCCCGTCGGAGGTTGTTATGCAATAGGCGTGGAGGGAGTCGGTTACATCTGTTATGGTCCCATCTGCCGGACTGTATATGTTCCCGTTTGTTGGGATTACGGCAAAACCGTCACCAAGCAGTTTTTGTGAGAAAACTTCATCGGGAACCTTTGTGAGGGTTACGATTCTGCCTCCGGCAACGCTGGACAGAATTCTTTCTTTTTTCATAAAGCTAAACATGGACAAGCTCCTTTCAGGTCAGGCTTCTTATTTTTTTTCGGAGATTCAGGATATGGGGCGGCGAAACGGAAAGCTCGTCAACGCCGAATCTGAGGAAGTCCTCGGTCAGACTTGTGTCGGATGCAAGTTCGCCGCATATGCCAACCCATTTCCCGTGTTTATGGGCGTTTTGAACCGTCATTTCAATCATCCGTATTATTGCAGGATGATGAGGGTCAAAGAATGGTTCAAGATGTTGATTCTGACGGTCGATTGCCAAAGTGTACTGGGTCAGGTCGTTGGTTCCGATGCTGAAAAAATCAACTTCGGGAGCAAGCATATCGCTGATGAGTGCCGATGCCGGTGTTTCAATCATTATTCCCGTTTCGATGCTCTCGTTGAAGGGCGTGTTTTCGGCACGTAGCTCGGCTTTTGCGTCTTCGATTATTTTTTTTGCTTCACGAACTTCCCGCAGGGAGCATATCATGGGAAGCATAATTGAGATATTTCCGTATGCGGATGCCCGGAGCAATGCCCTGACCTGAGGCTTGAAAACGTCTGTGTTGCTCAGGCAAATTCTGATTGCACGATAACCCATTGCAGGGTTTTCCTCGGCGGGGAGATTAAAGTAATCAATCTTTTTGTCGGCACCTATATCCATGGTTCGCACAATAACCTTTTTGCCGAACATTCTCTCGGCAACCTCTTTGTATTTGAAGAACTGCTCATCTTCGGTGGGAAAGGTGTCTTTTGCAAGGTAGAGAAATTCACTTCGGAAAAGACCTATCCCACCTGCGTCATTGCTGATGACTGATGCAAGGTCGGAGGGGCTTCCGATGTTAGCAAAAATGTCAATTTTTTTGCCTGATTTGGTTTCGTTGGGCTTGCCCTTCAGTTCGGCAAGCAGTTCCTTGCGTTTTTCTTCCTGTTCCTTTTGAATATGATAGTTGCTGATTTGTGCGTGGTCGGGGTCGATGCACAATGTGCCGTTTATGCCGTCAAGAATTGCGGTTTCGCCGTCAAAGGCTGTGTCAATAGTTCCTGTTCCTATTATGGCGGGAATGTTCAGGGAACGGGCAAGGATGGCTGTGTGTGATGATGTTGAACCGCCAAAGGTCACAAATCCGAGAATTTTTTCCTTATCCATTTGAACCGTTTCACCGGGGGTAAGGTCATCGGCCACGATTATGGAAGGTTCGGTCAGGGTGTTTACGCACGATTCGGTTCCCGAAAGTTTTGCAATCAGGCGGTTTGAAATGTCACGCACGTCCGATGCCCGTGCCTTCATATATTCATCGCCAGTGTCCTCAAAGGTTTTTATGAACAAATCTGAGGTGTAGCTTACGGCATATTCTGCATTGACTCGGTTGTTCAGTATCATTGCGCCTATTGCACCGTGATAATCCTCGTCTTCAAGCATCATCATGTGAATCTGGAATATCTGAGCGTTGGCTTCACCAACTTCGGTCAGGGCTTTTTGATATAAATCCGAAAGCTCGGCTTTTGCTTTTTGGCACGCATCACGAAAACGCTTTGTTTCGCCGTCGACGTCATCAATTTTTTGCCTTTTTACGGCACAGCCGTCTGTGTTATAGAAATGGAGTTTTCCCATTGTAAGAGCTTTGCAGACGCTTTTTCCTTTTATTTCAACCATGGGTTTTTCCTCCTGAAAACAAATATTCTTTGGATAGTATATACAAAAAAGACATAAATCATACAAAGGTATGTTTATGTCTTGAAAAATTTTATTTTTTTAAATATTTTACTCAGTTTTTAACTGAAGAATGAAGCCTGCACCGAGAATCATAAGAATTCCGATAAACTGGAAAAGTGTGAATGGCTGACCAAGGACGATTGTTCCCATAAAGGATGCGGTCATTGGTTCAATGCACGCCATGATTGAAGCTCTTGTTGCTTTGCAGTGTTTCAGCCCCACGGTGTACAGGGTGTACGGGGCGATGGTTACGCACAGCGCCAGCAGTATGACGGGCAGGTATGCATTCAGACCTACAATTTGAGCTGCCGTTTCAGGGATGTCGATTATAAAAAGTGCGCCAACGCCTGCAAATATTGCGGTGTAAAGGGTTACGGTTACGGAATCGTATTTTTTGAGGATTGCTTTCCCGAATATGCTGTACAGCCCGTAAAACAGACCCGAAAGAACACCGGCGATGATACCGTAGGTGCTGAATTTTAACTCTGCTCCGCCGATTATGCCTGTTGCAAAGGCGCACCCGCCGATTGCAAGAATGAGGCTGAGTAATTTGGGAACAGTCAGCTTTTCTTTGAAGAATATAATTGAAAAAATCAGTATCCATATGGGTGAGGTGTACATCAGTATGTTGCCCACGGCGGCAGAGGTTTCTTCAATTGATATAAAGTACAATGTTGAGCTGAGAAGAATACAAAGTATACCGGTGCACATAAACCACCATATATCACACAGCATTATGCGCAGTTTTTTTGGATTTATCACAAGTATGCCCAGTGTCATGAGGATTGCTGATGTTATCCAGCGCATTGCGGAAATCTGAATGGGACTGAACCCCAACTTGCCTATGTATGAAACAAAAAGGCCTGCAATGCCCCACAGAACACCTGCTCCGAGGACAAAAATATCTGCAAATTTTTTCATAGTCTGCTCCTTTTATTATTGAATTAAAAACATCAGCAGTATATCATAAAAAAATATTTTTTTCAAGAAGAAAAGGGAATAAAATATTAATATTGACAAATTATGCAGAAAAGGGTATTCTATTGATGTGAAAAGAGGTGTTTTTTTGCATAAGGTTTTTTGTTTGAGCAACGGAATACGTGTTGTTACCGAAACAACCGATTATGTTAAATCTGTGTCGGCAGGTGTATGGGTTGGTGTGGGGTCGGCAAATGAGTCCACCGAGAACAATGGTATTTCGCATTTTATTGAGCATATGCTCTTTAAGGGGACACACACCCGAACTGCCAGAGAGATTGCAGAGTGTATGGATTCGGTTGGCGGTCAGCTTAATGCGGTTACAGCAAAGGAATATACTTGTTATTATACAAGAACCTTGACAGAATATATGAAAAATGCGCTGGAATTGCTTGCGGATATGATATGCAATTCCACATTTGAAACTGAAAATATTGAGCTGGAACGCAAGGTTATTCTTGAAGAAATCAGCATGGGCGAGGATGAGCCCGAAAATCTGATTTATGATGTTGTTGAAGCCGAAATGTGGTCGGGTAGTGCTCTTGGTTTTCCTGTCACCGGTTCTGAAAAGTCGGTTTCGGGAATCAGCCGTGATATGCTTCTTGATTATTTTCGTAAGAATTATGTTGCGGAAAATATTGTCATTTCCATAGCAGGCAACTTTAATGAAGATGAAGCAATTGAAATACTGGAGAAAAATTTTGGAGGTATTCCTGCAGGGGGAGCGACTCAGAATGAGGCTGAACGGATTGCCCAGGGGCAAAAAGTGAAGATTGTCAAAAAGGATTTTGAGCAATGCCAGTTGTGCATTGGGTTTGACGGATACGCAAGGCGTGATGAACGCCATTATAATCTTGCTGTGGTCAATGCTTTGTTTGGCGGGAATATGAGCTCAAGGCTGTTTCAGAAGGTGAGAGAGGAAAGCGGGCTTGCATACTCTGTTTATTCTGAGCTGTCTACATATGCCCAAAACGGGTCCCTCAGAATTTATGCAGGGCTGAGCCCTGAAAATATAAGGCAGGTTCTTGAAATAGTCAGCAATGAAATAAGGCTTCTCAAAAAGAATAAACTGACAAAGGAAGAAATTGAAACGGCAAAAACACAGTTCAAGGCGGCACTTGTTATGGACAGCGAAGGGATTGCGGAACGTGAATGTGCCAACGGAAAAACCCTTCTGCGTGACGGAAAGGTGAAAACAATTGATGATGCCATAGCCATGATTGACGGCATCACCCCCGAAGGCGTGGCAGAAGCCATTGACTTTGTTTTTGACAGCCAAAAGCTGACCATTGCTGTTCTTGGCAGGTTTGACGGAGACGGACAGGCTTTGCTGGATGCTATGAATTTTTGAAAATTGTGCAAAGAATTGAAATCGGTCTGTTGCGTGAATAAAAATAATGTTGCATAATAACCGGATATTGTCCTTCCGAACAAAGTGAGGAATCTTAAAAAGTGATATTTCGTAAGATTCTTCGCCTATGGCTCAGAATGACACTTGCGGATTTTTGTGCAACATTATTTTATTGAAAAAAACGCCCAACAAAATCAGTATATCACAAATTACCCTTATTTGTAAAGAAAAAGTTTTGTGTTTTTTACATTTTCTCCCTTTTATACAATAAAATGACTTTTTGTTCTGTTGGTTTGTCAATTGAAAAAAGCATTGAAATGTGGTACACTTAAATCACAGAAAGGAAGGTACAGTCCAATGAGACAGTAAGAAAAGACTTAAAGCAGGAATAGCAAAAGTGAACTGAATCCGGAGGGAGGAATAAACACGACGGTGTATAAACGCATTGATATATATAGATGAAAACGGATTCAGCAAAGAAAGAGAGGCTAACATATGAATTTAGACTTTAAGAGTAATCGGAAGTGACCCCTGATTGAAGCGTAAAGAAGCTCAATCAAGGGTCACTTCCATTTTATGTTGTTTTATTCCACTATATTGCCTTTGAAGTCAATGTCAAAGAGTCTGTCGCACAGATTGAATGCCGCACCTTTGACGGTGTTTTCTTCGCTGATATTCACTTCGCAGATTTCCATATCCTGCAATAAGACGGGATATGCACGGTTTTTCATTTCCTTTATGGCACATTCAATAAGTGGTTGTATGTTGTTGTATGCGCCAATATTTATCACAATGGTCAGCGGCTTGCAAAGGTTCACAAGATTTGCAAGACCGATTCCCAGATACTTTCCGCATTCTTCGATTGCCGCCTTTGCCGACAAATCTCCCAAAGTCCATTTTTTTGCAATGTATTCAAGTGTTGCGCCGTTCTCACCGCTTTTTTCTTCGTACAGCTTGATTATCCGTTGCTCGGAACACATCATTTCAAGACAGCCACGGTTTCCGCAAAAGCATTGTTCGCCATCCTTTTCAACGGTTGTATGTCCGATTTCACCAAGCATTGCACGGTTGATTTCACCGTGATAGAACTGGCTTGCACCGATACCTCCTTCAAGATCCACAAGGAGCATATTTTTCTTTTCAATATGATTGCTGCAACAAAAATACCAGACGGCTTTGAGAATTGATAGGTTTTCGACAAAAACGTGAATTCCCGTTTCTTTTTCAAGAATTGCTTTCAGGTCAAATTCATTCCATTTCAAGCTTGAAGATGCAACGAAACGGCCGTTTTCAAGAACCATTCCCGAAACAGCAACACCAATTCCGAGGATTTTTTCACGTCCGTATTGGCGCACAATTGATGCGACTTTTTCGCATACAAGCTCAACAACATTTGACGGTTGCATTTCCTCCACATTGACACGTATCCGTGTTATTATTCTGCCCTCCATGTCGGTATATGAAACATTGAGCGAATCGGTGCTCACAAAAACAAAAATCAGACCGTATCTCTCGGCGCAAAAACGCAACAGCGTTCCTTTTCTGCCGACACGTTCAACTATTTCGGTTCCGCTTTCGGTAATCAGTCCCATATCCAGAAGATATGATGTTATATTGGTCAGGGATGCAACCGAAAGTCCCGTTTCGTGCGCAATTTGCGGTCTTGCTGCACCGGGGTTTCTTCTTATATAATTGAGAACCTTCAGACGGTTCATTTTTTGTATCAATTGTGAATTTCCTACTGTTTTATTCATTGGTAATGCCTCGTTTTTTGTTTTTAACCGCCAAGATAATCAATTGCTGCAAGTGCTGCCACGCTTCCGTCGCCAACTGCTGTTGTGAGCTGACGGACATTTTTGTTGCGGCAATCTCCTGCCACAAAAACGCCTTCAAGATTGGTACGGCAACTCTCGTCTGCTGCAACATATCCGCCTTCGTTCAGAGTGATTATATCTTTGAATATTTCGCATTGAGGAATCTGACCCACGGCAACAAATGCACCGTCAACGTTAAGTGTGCTTTTTTCACCGGTCTTGACGTTGGCAACCTTGATGCTTTTGAGACCGCCCTCGGCAACAAATTTTTCAACCGTGGTTTCAAGAACAAGTTCGATATTGCTTCTTGACTTCAAAGCACGAACAAGACGGCTTTCGGCACGGAATTCATTACGACGGTGGATAAGATATACCTTCTGAGCAATGTCCGAAAGATAAATGGCATCCTCAACTGCTGTATTTCCGCCGCCGATAACCGCAACAACCCGATTTTTGTAAAAAGAGCCGTCGCACACAGCACAAAAGGAAATTCCTTTGCCGATGAGTTCATCCTCGCCTTCGGCACCAAGGCGTCTGTTTTTGACTCCCGTTGCGATGATTATGCTCTTTCCTTCGTATCTGTCAAGGTCTGTTACAACTGTTTTTGGGTTGCCGTCAATAATTTCAACAACTTCCTCGTATTCAATTTTGCCGCCAAGGGCATCCACCTGAGCCGCAAGATTTTCAGCAAATTCCGCACCACTCATTTTCATTGTGCCGGGAAAGTTTTCCACCTCGCCCGAAAGGGCAATCTGACCGCCCAGACCCAGTTTTTCAATAACAACAACCGACTTTTCGGCACGAAGCGCATAAAGTGCCGCAGTGAGTCCTGCAGGACCGCCGCCGATTATAATAACATCATACATTTTTCTGTCTCCTTTGTTAGTGTGTTTTGCTAATGCAGAGGTGAGTAAAGTCTTTTGCAAAGAGATTCTTCGACTGCGCTCAGAATGACTGTAATTTAGTTTTACCCATCAAAAATCAATATTTTTGTAATGCAACAAAGAAACGGCGTTTGCCGTTTCTTTGTATAATACTATTTTTAACTACGTGTGCTGTCAATATACTTTCTGATTTCCGAAACGCCTGCAAATCTGTCAAAAGCATTTCCTTTTGCCGCAATCAAGGTTGGAGCCTGTTTCACGCCATAAGCCTCCGTGAGAGCCGCTTCGTCTTCGGCATCAACAATGTTATATTTGATTCCGTTTTTGTCAAGAACCGCCTTTGCAGCATTGCAGTTGGGGCAGGTTTTTGTTGTGAACAGCATTATCTCTGCATCACCTTCGCAGGCGCATCCGCAAGATGCTTCATCAGATTTTTCGGCAGAAACGCCGCTTCTTTTGAGAACCGAATTTTCTATATCATAAAGTTTTCTGTCCTTGTATTCCTGAGATTTACCGTCATTCCAGTTGCGAACGGGACGATAATATCCTGTGATACGGCTGTAAACCTCTGTTCTGCCGCCGCAGATGGGGCATTTTTCCTGTTCGCCGATAAGATAACCGTGATCCTTACATACAGAATATGTGGGAGACAGAGTGTAGTAAGGCAACTGATAGTTTTCGGCAATCTTTCTCACAAGATTTGCTGCAGCCTTCCAGTCGGGGAGCTTTTCGCCAAGGAATGCGTGGAAAACAGTTCCCGATGTGTAAAGTGTCTGGAGCTCATCCTGAATGTCAAGAGCATCAAATATATCTGACGTATAGCCAACAGGAAGGTGCGAACTGTTGGTGTAATAAGGTGTTTCGCCTTCCTTTGCTGCTGTGATAATTGCAGGATACTTCTTTCTGTCGTGCTTTGCAAAACGGTATGTTGTGGATTCGGCAGGAGTTGCTTCAAGATTGTAAAGGTCGCCGTATTTTTCCTGATAATCCGAAAGTCTTTCACGCATATGGTTGAGAACCTTTTTGGTGAATTCCTGAGTTGCCTCTGATGTCATATCACCGCCAAGCCATTTTGCGTTGAGACCAACTTCGTTCATACCGATGAGACCGATTGTTGAGAAGTGGTTGGCAAAAGTGCCAAGATACCTCTTTGTGTAAGGATACAAGCCTTCGTCAAGAAGTTTTGTGATAACTTCACGCTTAACGCTGAGTGAACGTGCTGAAATATCCATAAGCTTGTTGAGGCGTTTGAAGAAGTCTTCTTCGTCGGTTGCAAGGTATGCAATTCGGGGCATATTGATTGTAACAACGCCCACAGAACCGGTGCTTTCACCACTACCGAAGAATCCGCCTGATTTCTTTCTCAGTTCACGGAGGTCAAGACGGAGTCTGCAGCACATACTGCGGATGTCGCTTGGTTCCATATCGCTGTTGATGTAGTTTGAGAAATAAGGTGTTCCGTACTTTGAAGTCATTTCAAAGAGGAGCTTGTTGTTCTCGGTTTCTGACCAGTCAAAATCTCTTGTGATTGAATATGTGGGAATGGGATACTGGAAGCCTCTGCCGTTTGCGTCGCCTTCAATCATAACTTCGATGAATGCACGGTTGACCATATCCATTTCTTTTTTACAATCCTTGTACTTGAAGTCCATTTCCTTACCGCCAACAATAGCAGGAAGCTCTGCAAGGTCAGCAGGAACAGTCCAGTCAAGAGTGATGTTTGAGAAAGGTGCCTGTGTTCCCCAGCGTGAGGGAGTGTTAACACCGTAAATAAAGGATTCGATGCACTTCTTAACCTGTTCGTATGAAAGATTGTCCACCTTTACAAAGGGTGCAAGGTAGGTATCAAATGAACTGAATGCCTGAGCACCTGCCCATTCGTTCTGC
>JAZRMZ010000030.1:0-15705 GCA_045647905.1 Clostridia bacterium | reverse complement strand
GACTTGTTGAAGGGTGATGCGATTGTTGTTTTAAAACCTCTTTCTGTTGCATCAATAACAGAAACAGTCTGGATTGTCTTACAAGCGCTAACGCAACGACGGCAGAGAACACACTTGTTGTTGTCTCTTACGATTGAAGGTGAAACTTCATCAACGTCGTATTCGTTTCTTTCGCCCATATATGTGATGTCTGTAACACCAAGTTCATCAGCAAGCTTCTGAAGCTCACAGTTCTGATTTCTTGCACAAGTCAAGCACTTGCGGTCATGATTTGAAAGGAGAAGTTCAAGGTTGATACGGCGAGCATCTCTTACCTTCTGTGTGTTTGTGAGAACTTCCATACCTTCAGATACGGGATAAACGCAAGCAGCCTGAAGATTTCTTGCACCTACAACTTCAACAATACACATTCTGCATGAACCTGTTTTGCTGACGTCTTTCAGATAACAAAGAGTAGGAATTTCAATACCTACGCTGCGGGCAGCCTCTAAAACAGTGTAATTGCTCGGAACACTGAGAGCCTGACCGTTGATTTTTATATTAACCATTTCCATGTTATTCACTCTCCCTCTCTATTATTTCTTGATAATTGCGCCAAACTTACAGCTATCCATACAAACGCCGCACTTAACGCACTTCTCAGAATCAATTGTGAAGGGTGACTTGATTTCGCCTGTGATTGCGCCAACAGGACACTTCTTTGCACAAAGGCTGCAACCCTTACACTTATCTGCAACAATTTCATATTTAACAAGCTTCTTACATACGCCTGCAGGACAAACCTTGTCACGTACGTGAGCTTCATATTCATCACGGAAGTACTTGAGCGTACTGAGAACAGGGTTGGGAGCTGTCTGACCGAGACCGCAAAGTGCAGTTGACTTGATGCTGTAGCAAAGCTCTTCCATCTTGTCAAGGTCTTCCATTGTACCGTTACCTGATGTAATCTTCTCAAGAATTTCGTAAAGTCTCTTTGTACCAACACGGCAGGGTGTACACTTACCGCATGATTCATCAACTGTGAATTCAAGGAAGAATTTCGCAATATCAACCATACAGTTGTCTTCGTCCATAACGATAAGACCACCTGAACCCATCATTGAACCGATTGCCATGAGTGAATCGTAATCAATGGGAGTGTCGATAAGGTGTTCAGGAATACAACCACCTGAAGGACCACCTGTCTGAGCAGCCTTGAACTTTTTGCCATTGGGAATGCCACCGCCGATTTCTTCAACAATTTCGCGGAGAGTTGTACCCATGGGAACTTCAACAAGACCTGTGTTCTTAATCTTACCACCGAGAGCGAATACCTTTGTACCCTTGCTCTTTTCGGTACCGATACCCTTGAACCATTCAGCACCGTTCAGGATAATCTGACCGATGTTTGCATATGTTTCAACGTTGTTAAGAAGTGTGGGCTTCTGCCAGAGACCCTTAACAGCAGGGAACGGAGGACGGGGACGGGGTTCGCCACGATGACCTTCGATTGATGTGATAAGAGCTGTTTCCTCACCACAAACGAATGCACCTGCACCAAGACGGATTTCCAAATCAAAATCAAAGCCTGAGTCAAAAATGTTCTTGCCCAAAAGTCCGTATTCTCTTGCCTGAGCAATAGCCATACCAAGACGCTTAACTGCAATGGGATACTCTGCACGGATGTAGATGAAACCCTGATTTGCACCTACCGCATAACCTGCGATAGCCATAGCTTCGATAACTGCGTGGGGGTCACCTTCAAGAATACTTCTGTCCATAAATGCACCGGGGTCACCCTCGTCGGCATTACATGCAACATATTTCTGTTCGCTCTGTGAGTTGTAGGTGAACTGCCACTTCATACCTGTGGGGAATCCACCACCACCACGGCCACGGAGTCCTGATTCCTTGATTACGTCAATAACTTCCTGAGGAGTCATTTCTGTAAGAACCTTACCAAGTGCCTGATAACCATCAATACCGATATATTCTTCAATATCTTCGGGGTTAATAACACCACAGTTACGGAGAGCAACACGCATCTGCTTTTTGTAGAAGTCAACTTCATTAAGACTCTTGATGTTGTCTTCTTCAACAGTTTCAGCGTAGAGAAGTCTCTTAACAACTCTACCCTTCACAAGATGTTCTTCAACAATTTCCTTTATATCCTCAGGAGTAACTCTGCTATAGAAAGCACCCTCAGGATAAACAATCATAATAGGTCCCAAAGCACAAAGGCCAAAGCAACCTGTCTTTATAATTTTAAACTCTTTTTCCAAATCATGTGCCGCAAGCTGTGCTTCCATTTCCTTGATGATAGCATCACAGCCGGAAGACGTACAACCTGTACCGCCGCAGCAAAGAATATGACCTCTAACCATATCCATGTTTAAACACCAAACCTTTCTGTATTTTTTATCTGAGCTGTTTGATTATTCAGCAGCACCGATTGTATACTTTGTAACTATGCGACCGTTAACGATGTGCTCGCTTACGATTTCAGCAGCCTTCTTTTCGTCAACCTTAACATAAGTAACCTTTTCTTCACCGGGAACAATAACTTCAACGATGGGTTCCAGACGGCAAACACCAATACAACCTGTCTGTGTAACTGCAACGTGTTCAAGATTTCTCTTTGCAACCTCGTCCATAATTGCAGCAAGAACAGGTCTTGCACCTGCCGCAATACCGCAGGTAGCCATGCCAACAACCACACGAACCGCATGGTCGTCTTTTCTCAGGTTAACATTACCTTTAGCTTTGTTTCTTATTGCTTCGAGTTCAGCCAAGCTTTTCATTTTTTATACCTCCATTTTAATTCAATTCAGATTCGCCTTCCTTCAAAAATTCAGAAAGCCATAAATAAACTTCGGGAGTTGTGAATGAAACACCCTCAAGCACAGCCTTCAAATCCGCTGTAACAACTTCAAACTCATTGTCTCCAACCTTGTGCCGATAAACAAAATCTATCTGCTCATAGGATGTAAACAGACCAAGCATTGTGTCAGCCATATCTCCCAAAGGCTGGCGGTCAATGTGACTATAACCAAAAACCGCCCTGACGCAAGTGCCCTTTCCCACCTCCGATTGTATTTCAAAAGTACCATCGGTGCTTTCAGCCGCATTCTTAAAAAGAGGAATGCCCAGCCCAACCTTTCGGGTTGTTCGCTTTGTGGTAAATGGGTCAATCACTTTTTCGAGGAAATCCTTTGACATACCGCAGCCGTCATCAACGATTTCAACCGTCAGCTTGTCAGCCGCAATATCCTCGTTTACAAGAACTTCAATCTTTGTTGCACCTGCAACAACCGAATTCTGAACAATGTCCAGAATATGAAGTGAAATTTCTCTCATAAATTAGTTTCTGTACTTTGCAATGATACCTTCAACATCATCAACAACCAGTCTGCCGTAAACATCATCGTTTACAGTAAGAACGGGTGCAAGACCGCAGGCACCGATACAACGTGTAGCTTCAATTGAGAAAAGACCATCGGGAGTACATTCTCCAACTTCAATTCCCAAAATCTCCTTAATCTTGTCCAGAATGTCACCCGAACCCTTAACATAGCAAGCAGTACCCAAACATACACCAATATGATACTTGCCCTTGGGGTTAAGTGAAAACTGAGTGTAAAATGTAACAATACCGTAAATTTCTGCCAGCGGCACATCAAGACCTTCAGAAATCATTTCCTGAACCTCGATGGGAAGATAACCATAAATTTCCTGCGCCTTGTGCAATACAGGAATTACCGCACCGTCCATATCCTTGTGTTCTGCAATGACAGCCATAAGCTGTGCTTCCTGTTCTTTTGTGCCGTTGAATGGAAGTGTTTTCTTTTCCATTTCTCCTTTACCTCCTACCTTAATTTATGTCACCAAAGCCGACAAAAGCCGACCCATAACATTCTTTTTACGTCTTTCACAACATATTATAACACATTGTTAAATTTATGTCAATCAGGCGTACACTAAAATTATATCAAAAAAGTGAATAAAAATCTACAATTTGACAAAAATAGTTTCTTAAAACTTGCACAAAAATTCAAATACTTTTTGTGTATTTTTACTTTCTTCACTAATGAATCTTTCGCGCTCAGAAATATTTTCAAGATAATGAGCATCCGAGTTCGTTATGATTCCAAAATCTGCATACTGCTTTCCGAAAGTTTCAAGTCCTCTCTCTGTTATTTCAAGACCGTCAACATATAAGTCGGGGGGCAAAAAACCAAGGTTCGCAGTAACGCTGTAACTTGACTTGTCCATATGGGCAGGAATAAACAAACCGCCTCTCTTCTTTGTTTCAGCAGATACCTCATAGATGTCCATGTTCACAGCATTAACAAGAAGAATTTCCTCTTCTCCGATGATTTCGTCCTCCGAATTCATAATAAGCTGCCTGCCAAAAATTTCGGGTTGATTTTTTATTCCCATCATTTTTGTACGTACAAATTCACTCATATCCTCAGCCGAATCAATATCCGGAAACAAACAAAGGGTATGGACTTCCTCTGCCGTTGTCACTTCCATCCCGGGAACCACCTTGATGACACCCTTTCCCGCTTCCATCACCGCACGGGCATTTCGGCATGAATTATGGTCGGATATGGCAATTATATCAAGACCTTTTATGTACGCCATATTCACAATGTTGTTTGGTGTCATATCCTCATCACCGCAAGGTGACAACGCAGAGTGTATATGCAAATCATAATAGAGCTTCATATTCCCATCTCCGAAAGCCTTACTGCCAATTCATAGGCTGACATATCACTGCCGAGAACTATTATATCCTGCTCCTTTGCCCGTTCCACCGTTTTTTCATCAGGTACACATCCGTCGGCAAGAATGATACATCCAGCATCGGCAAGGGATGCCACGGCAACAATATTCACATTTGTCTGAATTGTTATCCATACATAATCCATCTGAACCTTTGACATCGCAAGGCTCAAAAGGTCACCTATATAACAACCTTTTGCTGTTTTTTCAGCTAAATCCTCGCCTGCATAAAATGTCAAACCGAGTTTTTGGGCAATTTCTTTAACATTCATTTATTTATCCTCCTGTTTGTTACTTTGTGGCAAATGCATATTCAGGTTTTCAAGCTCAATCATATCATGGGCAAGGGCACTAACCTTTTCTCTCAGCTTAAAAATACAATCAGTTTCCCGTGCATAGCCTCTGACAATATCCTCCGCAAGGGCACGACAGCTGGGCGAACCACAGGAACCGCAATCAATTTTCGGAAAACCTTCATAGATTTCCTCAATTTTCATCATTTTTTGCATTGCAACGTTAATATCAGAATCAAGGTTCATTATCGGACGATACACAATTGACTCATCCCAAAACATCTTTATATTTTCATCAAAAGGCAACATTTCATCGTCAAGATTTTTGCATATTCTCTGAATTTTTGATCTTGCGGAAAAACTGTTTTCGGTGGTCAAAGGTCCGCCCACACATCCGCCGGGGCACGCCAGAGCTTCAACATAATCAATGTCACCGTGCTTACCATCTTCAATTTCCTCAAACAATTTGATAACATTATGTATTTCGTCAACAGCAATTATCTTTTCGGCACCTGAACTTTCAGCTTCACCACCGCTTGTTGCCCAGATAACCCCCGACTTGCCTGCATTGCGAAGCTCACGAACATTCTCCTCCGCAATCTTATTCACCGTTCTTGACATCTTTATGCAGATATTTTTTATCGGAATAACCCCATCAACTTCGGATTTTTTCACCGTATAATTTCCCTTTACAAAGGTTGCCTTTGCTGCGCAGGGACTTATAAAAAAGATACCTATTTCTTCAGGCTTTAACCCCGTTTTTCGCACAGCCTCAATGCGTGCCTGCTCAGCAGAAACTTCCATAGGTGATTTGAGGGGCACAATATTTGCAATCAGATTCGGGAATTTGATTGCAATCAACCTCAGAACCGCAGGGCAGGCAGATGAAATTGCAGGCTTCATAAGCTCACCCGATGCCAGAAGCTCCTTTGTTTTTCCGGTCACAACCTGAGCACCCCGTGCAACTTCAAAAACATCATCAAAACCCAAGTCAAGCAAAGCACTGAGTATAACATCCACGCTCTCTGTTTTCGAAAACTGACCGTAGAATGCCGGTGCAACCAGAGCAACATTATATTTAAAGTTTTCCAGCATTTCCAGGGAATCGGCAACTGCCTTTTTTGCATGATAGGGACAAACTCTGATACATTCCCCGCAATCAATGCAACGTTCTTTCAGAATTTTCGCCTTTCCCTTTTGAACACGAATAGCCTGTGTCGGACAATGCTTCAGACAATTTGTACAGCCTTTGCACAAATCTCTGTCCAACGTAACCGAATGCCAATATGTTTCCATAAATGCTCACAGCCTTTCTGCCCGCAAAATTTTGTTTTTGTGTTGCGGGCAACACAATTGACTATTTTATGCCTTAAATTCAAGAGTTACTGTTGTTCCCTTTCCGATTTCAGTTTCAATATTGAGTGAATCAGAATACTTTTTCATATTGGGAAGACCCATACCGGCACCAAATCCCAGTTCACGAACCGAATGGTCTGCTGTTGAAAAGCCCTCCGTCATAGCCATATCAAGGTCAGGAATACCCGGTCCCACATCCTTCATTACAACCGTTATTTTTTCAGGAGCAATTGCAACATCAATATCTCCGCCGTATGCATGGATGACCATATTAATTTCGCCTTCATACATAGCGATTGCAACCTTCCGCACAACTTCGGGATTAAAACCCAATTGATTCAAAGTCTTTTTCACCTTGCTTGACGTTTCTCCTGCACGGGTAAAATCATCACCGTTCACCTCATAATGCAGTTTCATAACCTCAGCCACAATCACACCTCCTTTTCATCACCTGTGAGACCTTCATTATACAAACGTCCGCAGGCAACATACATAGTGTGGGCTGTGGTAAGAATTGCAATCCCCTTTGCTTCCGCCAGAGCAACAACATTTTCATCAGGTTGCTTTCCTCTCACAAAAACAATTGCCGAAATATCCATCATTTCAGCCGTTCTCACAACCTGAGGATTCACCAAACCTGTAAGAAGCAAAACCCTGTCATTGACAAAAGCAAGCACGTCACTCATCAGGTCGCTGCCAAAAGCTGAATCAACCTCAGTCTCAAGCATATCCGCACCTGCCATAACTTCCGCATCAAGAATCTCTTTAATTTTTGCTAATTTCATATTTTTCTCCGTTCTGTCGCCAACCGACATTTATTTATCATTTTTTTCTTTTGAATTATAAATTTTCTGATACACTTCAAGTTCTTTTCCCGTTTTCAGAATATTCCTGCCATACTTTGTGTGTAAATCAAAAATTGCATCTTCAAGATTTCTTGTTTTTTCCTTCAACGCATCATACTGAGGTTCAAGCTGTTCAAACAGCGAAATCTGCCCGAATTCTTCTTCGGGCGATTCCTGCAAATTACTCAAAGAAACACCGATTAACCGTACACTTTGAGCAAGCAGTTCACTTTCGAGAAGCTCCTTTGCACGTCCGAATATTTTTTTTGCAGAATTCACAGCTTCGCCGCTTTTTGCCCTTGTGATGCTTTTCATGTTGCTGAACTTCAATTTTAATGTAACGGTTTTCCCCCATACCCCCTGACGTTTTGCACGCAGGCTCACATCCCGTGAAAGCAAAACCAAAGCATCTTCAAGTTCATTGATGTTCTCAACATTATATTGAAAAGTATGTTCGCGTCCTATTGATTTTGCCGCAGAATTTGCAATAACCTGACGGTCATCATAGCCCATGGCAAGTTTCAGCATTTCTTTTCCCACAACACCAAAACATTCCAACCTTTCGGCAGGTGTTTTCAGCAAATCGTCCACCGTATGTATCCCCATACATTTGAGTTTTTCAGCGGTTTTTGCACCAATCCCCGAAATCACGTCCACAGACCGTTCCCGAATCAGCGAAACCAAAGATTCTCTGTCGGGAATAACATAAAAACCATCAGGCTTCTTTTCCTCACTGGCAAGTTTTGCCGCCATCATGCAATATGAAATTCCAACCGAGCAGGTAACGCCAATTTTTTCAAAAATCTCTTTTTTCAACTGCATCCCGATTTTCTCGGCACTTCCAAAAAGTCTCAACGAATGGGTCACATCCATATAACCTTCATCCAGAGCCACAAACTCAATTATATCCGTATATTGAAGCATAATCTCATGAATTTGTGCAGAGGCCTCCGCATATTTTCTGTGGTCGCCATGCATAAAAATTCCGTGAGGACATCGCCTGTACGCTTCTTTGATGTTCATTGCAGAATGCACTCCGAACTTTCTTGCTTCATAACTGCAAGTGGAAACAACACCTCTTTCGGTTGGCAGAGCTCCAATAATCAAAGGCTTTCCCCTCAAAGCAGGATTATCCCTGACCTCAATAGAAGCAAAAAAAGCATCCATATCAATATGAATTATCGTCCGTTTCACTCCTGAACCTCTTTCTTTTTCACGGTTTCAATTCCCCGGTAAACATCAAAAGATGTTGGAACAAATTCTCCTTCAATACGATTATTGTGAATAAGAACCTTTTGTTCAAAATACAAACTAATCACAGGATTTTCTTCATTAAGTTTTTCAAGCACCAAGGAATAAGCCTTTGGAGACTCAGAGACATCCAATGTGCTGATTGCATCTCTTGCAGCAAGCATTTCTTCTCCATTGAACCCAAAAATATTTCCCTCATCAAGCATAAATGAGAAATTAATATCAGGCGAAATAATAACACCGCCCACAAACAAATCATAATCACCGCTCGTAATACGGCTTTCATAATCTTCATACCGAAGTTTTTCCGTAACAACATTTATTCCGATGCTTTCGAGATTTGCCTCAACAAGCATGGCAACATTCTCACGAACAGCATTTTCCTCATTATAAATCAATCTGAAATCCGTCTTGCAATATTCCTCATCAACCGTCTTGTCCCAGAATCCGTTATGCTCATTCCATTCATTGTCTTCCAGCTCTTTTTTTGCCGCTTCCAAATTCTGTTTGGTATCAAATTTACTTTCAGCACATATTTTCCAACCGGGATGAGCAGGAACACGTGCTGCTGTTGCATACCCCATCATAATATTGTTCACCATTTCATCACGGTTGACAGCACAGGAAATTGCCCGACGAACCTCCGGCTGCTTCAAAGCGATACTTGCGTGATTTATCCCCAGAAATGTCAGCTCAGAACTTTCCATTGTGCTGTATGCAGTTGTTTCGGGGTCAACAAACTTGCCCCAGTTGGTGTCGGTTGCCATTGTCATATCAATGGTGCCTGCGCTCAATGCATAAAGGGCTGTTTCGGCGTCCGCAAGAATTTCAACCTGAACACATTCAGTCACGGGTTTTCCGCCCCACCATTCATCGTTTCTGACAAGATAATATGTTGAGTCTTCTTTTTTACTTTTAAAAACATAGGGACCGGTCCCCACAGGTTGAAAGCTCTCCGCATCAACATCGCCGCTGTTTTCCTTAACAATCGGAAAATACAGCAGATTAACAAAATTCAACCACGGTTTTTCAAGCTCAAATTCAACCGTAGAATCTCCGTGTGCCTTCACATCGGATATATTCGATACATTATAAGCATAAATGCTTTTTTCACTCTTTTTAATCTGTCTGACCGTATAAACAACATCCTTAGCCTCAAAGGCACTGCCGTCATGCCACACAACATCCTCACGCAAATTCACAGTCCATCTTTTTCCGTCTTCAGAAACCTGCCAGCTTTCTGCAAGACACGGCTCTGCCACCAGTTCTTTATTCAAGCCAATCAAACCGTCAAACACAATTTGCAACATACGGTTATTTGATTCACTTGCACTCAACAAAGGACACAATGTATCCGGCTTGTGCGCAAAAACAGAAATTGTACTCTCAAATGACAATTTTTCCTGTTCAGAATTGGGTTTTTCCTGTTCTGTTTCCTTATTCCCACAAGCAAACAAAACAAAAACCGAACTTATAATCAAAACCAAAGCAATTATTTTTTTCAAGATTTTTCCACCTTAATATTTTATTTCTTAATTTTCAATTAATGCAACGAAATAAACGCTCCCATTCTTCCCGTTGCTTCTTTTTGCATACGGTAAGAATACAGAATATCATTATTACACACCGTACAGATTTTCAATATATCAATATTCTCATGCTTGAGTCCGCATGACAACAAAATGTTTTCATTTGCCTTCTGCAAATCAACTTTGAACTTATTGTTATCGCATGGCTTCACAAGTGATTTATCAAATTGACAGGCAACTTCTTCACCTGTTTCAAAACAGCACAAACCAATTGCAGGACCTATTGCCGCCTTGATTCGCCCGGAATCAGCACCAAAGTCTGAAATCATAATATCAACAGCATTCCCGACAATTTGCGCAACCGTCCCTCTCCAGCCCGAATGAACAGCCGCAACCACCTCTGCCATTTCATCAACCAACAAAATCGGAACACAATCTGCATAATAAACAACCAATGGCAAACCTTTTACGTTTGTCACAAGTCCGTCCACATTTTCAAATTCACTTTCACGGCTGACGCCTTTGCCTGCATCATTCTCCGTTATAATCCTGATGTTTGAAGAATGGGTTTGTCTGCCTGCAGTGATTCTTTCAAAATCAAACCCCATATCCTTTGCAACAAGACGGTAATTTTCATCAACTGACAAAACTTCATCACCAACACGGTAACCCAGATTAAGACCTTTCACCGTGCCACAGCTGACACCTCCGCATTTTGATGTGAAACAATGGCTTATACCGTCCACTTTGCTCAAAACATCACTCTGAAAGTATACTCTGTCATCAAATACTGTCTTTTTCAACATTTTTACCCCTTTTCAGCAAGCTGAGCTTCCGAAAAATACAGACGCTCAATGTCAATAACTTTTTTCGTTTTATTGTCAATTTCAAAAACAGCGCCGTTAAACCAGACTTCACCTTCAGCCTTGTCGAATCTGTATTTCTTTCGGGTATACATCATATTCATAATAACTTCTTTTTTTACACCGAGTATCGAATCACGAACACCTGTCATTCCCAAATCGCTGATATATCCCGTTCCTCCGGGCAAAATATGTTCATCAGCCGTCTGAACATGAGTATGGGTTCCGAATATTGCCGTAACCTTCCCGTCAAAATAATTTCCGTAAGCCAATTTTTCGCTTGTTGTTTCACAATGAAAATCAATCAAAATTATATCAGCTTCACCGCCAATTTTCTTCAAAACCTTTTCGGTACCTCTGAAAGGACAATCAATGGGATCCATATTTATTCTGCCCATGGCGTTTATCACGGCAATTCTCAAAAATCCCAAATCATCCACAAAATACCCCATACCCTCAGTTTCTTCAGGCAAATTCAAGGGTCTGATAACACGTGGAATGTCATTGAGAACCTGCTCATACTCTTTATTTGAAAAAGTGTGATTTCCCAGAGTTATAACATCCACACCACACTGCAAAAGAGTGTTTGCAATATCAACGGTTATTCCGTTTGTTATGGCAGTATTTTCGCCGTTTGCAATGCAATAATCTATATTAAACTTCCTTTTTATTCTTCCTAAATTATTATAAATAAATTCACGTCCGTCAGGTGCAACAATATCACCAATGGCAAGAATTCTCATAAACAAATACCTTTCCTTCAACATATGTCATTAAGAATACAGAAAAAGGCTGCGTTCGGCAGCCTTTTCCATGGAGCTCAGGCTCCTATTTTGCATATTCAACTGTACGCAATTCACGAATCACATTAACCTTAATCTGACCGGGATATTCCATTGAACTTTCAATCTTCTTGACAATATCTTTTGCAAGAAGAATTGTTTCATCATCATTAACACGGTCAGGCTTAACCATAATTCTGACTTCACGTCCTGCCTGAATTGCGAATGAACGGTCAACACCGTTGAATGAGTTTGCAATTTCTTCAAGAGCTTCAAGTCTCTTGATGTAAGACTCAATATTTTCACGTCTTGCACCTGTGCGTGCCGCAGAAATTGTATCTGCCGCCTGAACAAGGCAAGCAACCAGTGAATTGGGTTCAACATCGCCGTGATGAGCCATGATTGCATGAACCACTTTGTCGTTTTCTTTATACTTCTTGGCAACATCAGCACCAATTGTAACGTGAGAACCTTCAACCTCATGGTCAATTGCCTTACCAATATCATGGAGAAGACCCGCTCTCTTTGCAAGAGCAACATCAGCACCAAGCTCAGCAGCCATAAGTCCTGCCAGATGAGCAACCTCAACAGAATGTTTAAGAACATTCTGACCGTAACTTGTGCGGTATTTGAGACGACCCAGAAGCTTGATAAGCTCAGGATGAAGTCCGTGAACACCTGTATCAAACGTCGCCTGTTCACCCTCCTGCTTGATTATAGCTTCAACCTCACGTCTTGATTTTTCAACAGTTTCTTCAATGCGACCGGGATGAATTCTTCCGTCAACTATAAGTTTTTCAAGTGAAAGTCTTGCAATTTCACGTCTCACAGGGTCAAATCCCGAAAGGATAACCGCTTCAGGAGTATCGTCAATAATAAGATCAACTCCTGTAAGAGTTTCAATTGAACGGATATTTCGTCCTTCACGACCAATAATTCTTCCCTTCATTTCATCATTGGGAAGCTGAACAACCGAAACTGTTGTTTCAGCAACATGATCAGCCGCACAACGCTGAATCGCACCGGTAATAATGTTTCTTGCTTTTGAATCAGCTTCTTCTTTTGCCTGTTCTTCAATACTCTTAATAAGAAGAGCAGCATCGTGCCTTGCATCAATTTCAACCTGCTTGTGAAGCATATCCTTTGCTTCCGAAACAGAAAGCTCTGCAAGTTTTTCAAGCTGAGACAACTGAAGTTTTTTAACCTTTTCAACTTCTTCTTTGAGAACGTCAACTTCTGTTAACTTTCCCTGCACCTGTTCTTCTTTTTTCTCAAGAACCTGTGTTTTTTTGTCAATCGCATCTTCCTTCTGCTGAATTCGACGTTCCTGACGCTGGAGTTCGTTTCTTCTTTCCTTTATTTCCTTATCCAGTTCATTTCGTTCTTTATGTATTTCTTCTTTTGCTTCCAAAAGTCTTTCTTTCTTTGTATGTTCTGCATCTTTAACTGCTTTTGATTTTGCATTTTCAATAATCTTTTTTGCTTCTTCTTCGGCGTTGTTTATTTTTGCTTCAGCAACCTTTATGCGGTAAGAATAACCAAACTTAAAAGCAGCAAAGCCTGCAACAATTGCACAAACCACACCGACAATAACATAATATATTACGTCCATATTTTAACACCTCCCTTAAATCGAATTTGACGTATACTCATAGATTATATAACATTATCTGCGTTTTCCGCCAGTTTAAACATTCATAACAATAAAATTGCTATACAAAGAAATACATATAAAAGAACAAGTATATGGAATTTTTATCAAAAACATATACAAACTAATTTTAATAAATTTTAACCAATTTGTCAAGAACTTTTTGTTAAAAAAAACAAAAATGGGGTGAGAAATTTTTTCTCACCCACAAGTTAAAATAATAGTCGGTGAAACGCAAATGCGTTTTTGTTTGCGATATATCGCAAACCTTTGTGAAAACAATGTTTTCAAAGTCCGACATTATTGCAATCATGCGTGGCTTTCAGACATTTTGTCTGAAAGTTGCGGAATAATATTCCGCTTAAAACGGCATTATGCCGTTTCCACGACAATGATTATTGTGTTATCACCTCATAAAGTGTCGCCGCATCACTTTTTCCAACCTGCTCACGGACATCCGTAACTCTGATTATCAAAGCCCTGCTCCCGAAACGGATTTCCATTTCATCCCCGACTTTCACATCATAGGACGCCTTCACAACCTTTCCGTTTACCGAAACCCTTCCTCCGTCACAGGCTTCGTTGGCAACCGTTCTGCGTTTTATCAATCTTGAAACTTTCAGATATTTATCCAATCTCATTTTGCATCTTCCTTACTTTTCGTATTTTGAATATTCATGTATAAAAGCTTCTGTATGTTTATTAAGTGCAGTTTCTGCATCAACTCCGTATTTTTTTGCAATAGAAACAACCTCAAAAAGCATTTTTCCAACATATTTTTCCGCAACTTCTTTATCAGTATTGTTTGCCATAACATCAATAAGATTACATACTGTTTCTGACGCCACAGAGGGTTCGCTGAAAACATAACCACCCTTTTCTGCTTTTCCCTGAATCTTTTGCGCTCTCATCAGTGATGGAAGTGATGATGAAACTGCCGCCATGTCCTGCGATATGGTTTTTTGTCCTCTGTCGTCTCTTTTTATTTTGCTCCAGTTGTCAAGAACTTCTTCACTGTCCTTCACTTTGTCATCGCCAAAAACGTGCGGATGCCTGTGAACCATTTTTTCACAAACAGCCTTGTAAACATCATCCATGCTGTATTCGCCCTTTTCTTTACCAATCTGAGCATGAAATACAATCTGCAAAAGAAGGTCGCCGCTTTCATCAGCCGCCTTCACCCAGTCACCTGCATCAAGAGTTTCAATCAACTCATAACCCTCTTCAATGATGCTGTGTTTAATACTCTGATGTGTCTGCTCAATATCCCAGGGACAACCGCCTTCGCCTCTGAGCTTTTCAACAATTTTAATTAAATCATCTATCGTATATTTATTTTCCATAATATTCTCCTCAACTAAAGTAATTTGAATCTTGTCATAATTGACACAATCTTCTCGCCTTTGGGCATATTCAAAACATCTTCCTTTTTAATGGCACGCACAATCAGCGCCGCAACAAGATAAACAACCGCCGCAATTCCGATTATGGCAAACGTCCCGATTGTACCCGAAAGAACTTCCCCAAAGGATTTGTGAATAAAGATAACTGCTGCCCCCATAACAAGTGCCGCACACAAGGGTTTTATAAATAAATCAGCTATGCTAATTTTTATTTTCAACAGTTTTCCAATGCAAACAAGATTCAAAAGTGCAATTATGGCATAACAAGCCGTTGTTGCAATAGGTGCCGCATCAATACCCCAGACCGGAATCAGAGTATAATTCATCAGAACCTTTACCACACCGCCCACAAGCATATTCACAACAGGATAATATACCTTTCCGTAAGCCTGCAAGATGGAATTTGTAACCGAAACCAACGCAACAAAAGCAACGGCATAAGCGAGCTTCTGCAAAAGAAACGACGCATCTGCATCGGTATACAAAATGTGAAGAATCGGTTCTGAAAGAACATAAAATCCAACCGCACAGGGCAAAGCAAACAACATTGTTATTCTGAGAACACTTGCCGTCATCGAATGTGCATCACCCATACGCCGCTGTGCCAACGACGACGAAATTGCAGGAACTATACTCATACTGAGACCAACCACAATCGTAAGGGGAAGATTGAACATAGTCTGCGCCTGACCTGTATACACACCGTAAAGGGTATTGGCTTTTTGCTGCAACAATTCAAGTCCCTTCCAGCCTTCCGAAGCCATATTTTTTGCAAAATCAGTTCCTTCGGCAAAAAGATGTGAATAACCGTCAAAAACATCAGGATTAATAACAAGACGGTTCATTATTGTTCCAAGATCAACCAGACTGGTCAAACTTGAAACCGAAGCACCAATGGTAATGGGAATTGCAATTCTTATCAGGCTTTTCATAATACTGGTTCTTGACCGCAGTTCACAAACAGG
>JAZRMZ010000029.1:0-14566 GCA_045647905.1 Clostridia bacterium | reverse complement strand
CAGAACGACATGGCTACGATCCGACTTATATCCGAAAATGCCGTGCCGGCACCAGCTATACTTTCATCAACGGAAGCTGAACCCGCAATGCCCGTTTCAGCCCCTTGTGGTATTTCCGTCTTTTCAGCCAGAACTCTTATTTCGCCGATTGAAAGCGGCTCAGCAGCTGTCTTTTCAACTCTGATATATCTTATCACTTGTCTTGTTGAAAAGTCACATACAAATTTTTCACCATAGTCCTCAGAATTTTCTGCAAGAACTACGCTGTCGGTAAAATCAGTCTTGTTTGCACCGATAATGCGGAAATTCTTTCTTTCCCCTTCATCATCGCTGCCTTTTCTTGCCTCAATTTCAATTTTTGACACAGGAAAAGACAAGCCTAAATCAACCTGCCACCATGGCATCTCATCATCCGCATTACTCATATAATACGTGTAGCTTTCATTATCGTTAATCCCATCATTAGCTTTATCTGCTGAATTTTCATCACTTAACTCAGATGAAGCAGATGCTTGCATATTTAACGCAACATTCACCGCACTCTCTGATGCAAAAACCGTAAACTGCGATAAAAGCATGGCTAATGCTGTAAAAATAGTAATAAGTCTGTTTTTCAAGGTTATAATCCTTCCTTTCAGATCAGGCATCTGTTCAGGGTACAAACCTCGCCTGTACCCCGAACACCTCTAACTTTTGTCATCATGATTATTATCTATTCAGCGGTAAGAATTACCGGTGAATCAGGTGATACGGTTCCGATATATCCCGCATCGAGAATAGCGCCCGGATAATTATCCACAAAATCAAAGATGACCTCTCCGTTTATTGTACATTTAAGTCTTACACCGTCGCCTTCATTTCGTGTAACAATTTCCATCTTGTTCTTAAGTCCCGTACCAAGCTTAAAGGCATCCGTCTGGATTGCACCGCCAAAGATAGCCGGTACACTTGCAACAGGACCGTAGAACTGTGTTCTCACACCGTCGTTAAAACGGTAGAATTCAATCTGACCGGGAGTAAATATGAGGATATAGGTTGCATTACCACTCTGAGTAAAGTCTTTATCCGGATCCTGTGTTCTGAACACAAAACCGGGGTAACTCATCTCACGGGAAGCAATCTCCATATCAAAGTTCATTGTTATGTCTCCATAGATTTCTCCCGAATAATTGGAACAGTTCATGCTGGAGAACATATTCCAGTTATCCTTATCCGCAATAGCATCCTTCAGGCTGAACGCACCATCACTGCTTAAAGGAATCGGTTTCTGAGCACGGACTGTCCACTGTTTTGAATGTTTTCCGTCAAGGCTCGAAATGGTGTAAACCGCATCCTTTGTAAAGTCCCTGGGAACATCAAGCGAAGGAGTAATTTTCACCTGACTGTTTATGCCGAGGTTTGGCCTAATGGCCGAAAGGTCAGCAAGATGCTTAACAGGAATTGTAACCAGACTGTTTTCCTTATCTATCACAGCACTACCTGCTTGATCGGGAAGCGAGGCAGAAAGTATATCAAAGTTAACTTTGTTTTTCCTGAGTGAAATTATGCTTTGTTCAAGATACTGTTTGATAATTTCATCATCAGGATACTTTTGCGCTTCTTTTATTGCACCAACAAGAACATTGTAGTCATATTGTGCATTCATACCTTCATCGCTTCCGATAACAGCATTTTCAAGCTCTTTTTCAGCAATCTCAACGAGTTCACCCACAGGATATGTAATCTTACTGTTTTTAAACTCTTCAATTCTGTCAAAAAGTGTCCAGCGTGCTTCAAGAATCTCGTCCCTGTTCACAGGTTCCTTGGCAACAACCGCATTTGCCTCGTCAAGCGCCGCATATAGTCTGTCAACCGCCTCCTGCGGATACTGGCAAAGACCATCCCCTACCTCTGCAATTTTCAGCCATTCCTGAGCAGAATGTATATAATAGGTAAGATACTGTCCGACAAAAGTCGCATCTCCCATAAGACCCATAACAATTTCCTTTTTCGCATTGTTGGTGAGCATCTCACGGGATACAGGCCAGTAATTTTCACCTGCTTTTTCTTCGAGACCCCGGTATTTTTCTTCCACTCCTGCATTTTTCATAACAGCAACAGCTTCAAGAGGTGCATTACCCGGAATGATAAGCTGATTGTTGTCAATAAGGCAGTTTTCATTGAGATTTATAACTGAATGTGAACCTGTTGACCAATTATCCTTCCAGAGATTATGTGCCGATATTCCGGCAGATGAAAAAGCAAACGGTGCAACCTCGGTCACATTGTTTTTAAGTGTTATTCTCTCTGAACCGGAATCCAGGTAAAGCGCCGCAAGGTTATTATGCTGTTCACGCACATAGTTACCTATTTCAGTGGTATTTATCTGATTTCCGAGCATATATATACCGCCGCCATCAAATGCAACCTGCATATGATTCTCCAAAAGATTGTAATTAATACGGTTATCCCTGCACTCCACATTGTCGGGGTAGTTGATCCAGCCCCAACCCTCAGATATACCCGAATACGGCATATCATAGAAATGATTGTGAGAAATGTCCATACCCTGAACATAATATGCAGTAACACCGGGTGCACCATAGTTCATAAGCCCGATTCTGGTAATTACGTTATTGGTAACAGAGTTATTGCTGCATATTTCAATTCCGGCAGTAGTGCCGATGTCCTTAGAAATCACACGCACTTCGGGAACAAGAAAATATTCTTTTCTCGCAACTCTTACATAGCGGAATTTCTCATCCGTATTGGATTTAAGAACCGCTGTCCCATATTGTTCATACGGCACCGGACCAAGACTTGCAATGACTCTGTATTTCTGAAATTCAGGGTCATTTGATGCAAGTATCTCAATATTATTTCTTGTATTGCTTGCCGACGGAGAATCTATTCTGTCGTCAATCTCAATTCTGTCTATGGAATACTTTTCACCAAGGTCAATCTGCAGCCAGTGCGGACCTGCCTTTGGCGGATTCCATGCAGTCTTTATGTTTCCGTCTATGGCATTGAAAGGATTGCCGTAAAGGTCATAACTGCTTGCAGAAGCTGCCTTTCCTGCAGCAACGTTTGTACCGTCGGTTTCCTTACTTCCGTAGGTGTAGTCAGCCGTTCCGATTGTAACTGCACTGTCTCCGATATCAAAGAATGCATTTCCCTCAACACGGCATCCGGACACACCGTTATACATACCGATACCCGCATCACCAATATCGCATATTTTGTTGTTGGTGAAATTCACCTTTTCTGCAAAATTCAACTGTATTGTTGCAGGCACCATGGTAAAGCCCGGCTCTGTAATCCATGTTGTTTCCTCAGGGAGCATATCTCCTGCCTGATCGCCTATATGACCATAACGGCACATTCTGAGCCATGCTGTGTGGCCCAAGGTCAAAGAATCAAAGGTTATATTTTTAACCTTATTTCCGCCGTGAGCACCCCTTATCGTCATGAGCTGCTCCAAAACCGGCAGTTCAACATCTGCAGTTGTCATATTCTCATCATTGCGCGGGAGATAATAAAGCTTTTTTTCGCCTCTGTCATAATAGAATTCACCTTCAACATCAAGCTCTTCAAAAGCATTTTCAAGAATGAAATTATGTCCCGGCTCAACCGAGTGTGAAACCGTACTGATAAGGCCCATCATTGCTTTGAAAGACGGCTGACGAAGCAGGAATCTGCTTCCGTCTGATGATGCAGAAATTTTCTCCACGTTTATTGTGTAGCTTCTCCAGCCTCTTGCAAAGTGCAGTTGAATATCTTCTGCATTTTTATATGATGCGTACTTTATATTTTTGTTTATAAGCCCGTCTGCCGCTTCTTTGGAGCCGGGCAGTGTATAAAACTCATCAACATCTATAAGTTCTTCGCTCTGTGCTCTTCTGGCACGTCTGTCATTTACGTAGAGCTGCGGAGCATAATCAATGCCTTCCACATTTGTTACCCACATTTTCCCATCAGATGCCTTCTTCCAGCCCTCAATCTTTTTGGCACCGGAAATAACCGCTTCTTCTCCGGGATATGATTTATAGTTAACATAGTAACCGTTTGTCCCGCTGTCATCCGGCGTAAATTCAAGGGTTTCATCAAGACGGTAAACGCCTCCGCGAAGATAAACATTTATATCAGCTGTCATATTGTCATTTAGTTTCCGAACTTCATCCCTTGCACGCTCCACTGTCCTGAACGGAGATTCCTTACTGCCTGTCGCTTCATCGTTTCCTTCAGGTGAAACATATATTTCGTGCATAACAGGTGCCATTTCAGCAAACACCGGAATCTGCACCGAGGCGCACGCTATCGTTGCCGAAAGAAGCATGGTTATAAATTTCTTCATGTCAACCTCCCTATCTTGAAAATATCAAGCTGTAAACTACATATCGGAACAGAGAACAGCGAACCATTCTCTGTTCCGCAAAGTGTTTATTTCGTCACTTTAACCGAATACGGTTCAAGCGTTGATTCATTCCAAACATATACTTCAATTATACTTCCCACAGTTTCACCTGTTGTAAAGGGCACTGTTAATGTTGATGTGCCGTTTGCTGCTGCCTCTGCGCTTGATGTGTAAGCTTTCACAAGTCTGTGTGATGCATCCTTCTCCGCAACAATCACCATTACAGGTGTTTTTGTTTCAAATGTTGAAGTCATATTTGCTGTAAGAGTGTATGCAGTATTTGCTTTGAGTTCTTCAACCACACCATCCGAATCTGACACCGTAACGTCTGAAAGTGTTACATATGCCGGTGTTGTAAATGTTATTGTCTTGTCTGAAATCGGCATACTGCTCAGACTCTTAATTGCAGAGGATACTGTCAGATAATATGTGGTACTCGGCTTCAATTCGTCTGTTGTAAATGTATATTCATAGCCTTCAGCATATCCATCGTTCTGACCCAATACATTACCGCTTGCATCTTTAAGAACAACTGTTTCGGAATTAATGTTTTCAGGGAACATCTTATCCGAGAACGAAACTGTTATTTCGTTGCCGTTCAGTCTTACGCTGTTTGCCTGAGCCGCAGGAGTGTATACTCTTACCTCACCGAGACCTGCAAGACCATTGTATGCTCTCTGGAAAGTAATATATCTGTATTCTCCCGAAACATCGTCTCTCAATATACCATTTGCACTTGAACCGGCATCTTGAGCCTCTGCGAAAGTATAATAAGTATCGGTATTCTGACCTTCATTATAGTAAGGTATATATCCGGTTTTCACTGAGCCTATAAGGTCATAACCATCACCAATCTTTGCAATTGTGGCATGAACACCTTCTGTATTTTCAAGCAACAAATCATCTGTGTTCATGGTTTTACTTCCGTAAACATTCCAGAAGCGTCTTTCACCGCCACCGCCTGTATATGTTTTTGATGAATAGAGAGATTCCATCTCAATTCTTGTTATCGGGTAGCTTGCACCAAGGTCTACATACAACCATGGATTCACGGTATCTGAAGGCCATCCGTTTGTCCAGCCGTCCGTATCCTTTGCGTTTTTACCGTCAACAGCATTTTGAGCACCTAAAGTTGAAGCATATTCTGCATTTGCCTCTACTGTTGCATTTCTGGAAATCTCCATAAGGCTTCTGTCTGCATAAACTTCGATTTCTTCAATACCCGCCCAACATGGACCATTCTTCTGATATCTCACATATCTGTAATCCTTTGTGCCGTCAAGAGTAATATCTGCACCGCCTGCCACTGCATCAAATGCATCACCCACAAGTCCGCCAACGTGATGAGCCACATCATACTCCGCAAAGTTTTCATCATTGGAAAGCTGAATTTCATACAGCTGACCTGTCTGATTTCCGCCACTTGAAGTGTTCAATACTATTCTCTCAATATTGTATCTGTTTTCAAGGTCGATTGTTATGCTTGCCGATTCGCTGAAGGTACCGTAAATATTTGTGTTCGCAATTCCGTCAACAACGCCCGCACCGCCATTGGAATAATTTTCTTCAGTTATTCCCGATACAGTCACCGACTTGCCCATTGCAACATTAACATTTTCTTCGTTTATTATGGGCTTGCCTTCAAGGTTAACATCCTTTGCAATATAACGTGTCAGTGCACCCGCAATTTCCACATTGGATGCGCTCTTTAAGTTATAATTAATTTCAACCTTCTGAGCATCGGGAGCATTTGTAACTGCAACCTCGTATCCGTCAGCAGAAGGAGTCAGAACTGCATCTTCTATTTCAACACCCGAAGTATTATAAATTTTTATATTATCGCTTGTGAGTGTCGCAGTATCCATAGCATCAGAGAACGAAAGTGTTATGGTTTCGCCGTTAATCTTTACACTGTTTAAAGTCGGATTTGTTACAAATGCTCTCACTTCGCCAAGCTGTGCAATATTCTTGTTGAGCTTTTTGAAAGTAATATATCTGTAAACCTTTCCGGCTGTATTCACATTCTGCTTTACATATCCTGTGGAAGTATGCAGATTTCCTTTCATTTCAAGGGGTGTTGTACCGTATTGGGGCAAATAGTAGCCTGAACTTGTTGAACAAAGCTGAGTAAACATAGAGGGCATGGTTGAAGTCACCATATCAGGTCTGTAAGAAACAACATCGGTTCCTGTTGAAGACACTTTTTCAGGAAGCTCTGTACTTCCGTATACCGACCATCCCTGTCTTGATGCTGTATTATCGTCAATTCCCTTTGGATATTCAATTTCAATAAGGTTAACCGGCAAGCTTGCTTCAAGATCTACCACAAGATAGTCCAGAATTTCATCTGTGCCAAAGGCTTTATATTTACCGCCTGATGCTCCCGGATACGCTGACCACCAGCCCTTATCGCTTTTGCCATTTACAGCATACGATGCAGGATTTGCAGCATAACCGCTGATGTTTGCTTCAACAGGTTTATTTCTTGAAACCTCAGTGATATATTCTCTTGCATATACCTGAAAATCGCCAACATAGATATACCATCCGTCAACAGTTCTTCTGTATCTCAAATATCTGTAGTCATTTGAACCGCTGAAATTCAGCGTAAGGTTGTTATCACTGTCAAAATCTTTATTGGAACTTACGTTGTGTGCGCATACATAAAGTTCCTCCGTTTTGCCCTTCGGGAATGCAGGGTCATTAGATGCCTCAAGAACAAAGCCTCTCTTTGCTCCACTGCCGTCTGTATAAGAATTCAAAACTATCTTTTCAATATTGTAACGTCTTCCCAAATCAAAGAGGATATAATCGCCGCTGCTGTATGTACCTGAGTGCATTGTATCCGTTTTTCCGTCAACAATGTTTGCAAGATTTGATGCACTGCTAAGAGTTGATGTGGGAGTCTTGCCGTATGCCACATTTTTAAGGTCTGTTTTTGTGGTAAGCGCAAGTTCTTCCGCCGTTTTTTCATTTGTTGTTGTAAATGTTTTGGTAAGGGGCTCACTCTTCTGACCAAGCGAAGAAGAAGCTACGATTGATATTTCATACTCTGTATTTCTTGAAAGATTGCTGAGTGAGAATGACCGCATTGTACGCTTGTTTGCCTCTGCTCTCCAGAAGTCTTCAAGTCTTTTAACAGTATTAACTACATTGCCTGTATTTTTGTTTGTGACTGTTACTGTGTAGGTATGAACAAATGAGTCCTGAAGTCCCTCTGCAGATTCACCGTCCTTATGTGCAACAGGGAACGACACATTTGCTGTACTGTTCGTAACATCTGAAACAGAAATTGCAGCGTCCTCATTGAAGTATGGTTTATTTACTGTTGATTCTTTTGCTGTGGTGAATTTTGCGTTGGTATACTTTGCATCAGCAACACCGGGTGTAAATACAATGGGCTCACCAATATATTTTTTTGTCTTTACATCAAATCTGCGCAATGCAACTTCAGCACCTGTAGCTTCAAGAAGGAGTGCGTGAGAAGCCGACTCATGATATCTTGTAGCGTCACTTGTCTCAGTTACCTCATCGCCGGTACCGAATTTATGGGTTGAACCTGCAGCTGCAGGAATATTTATATGGGTAGAACCGTTTTCTGACTGCCAGATCATTCTGGGGTCGTTTGAAGGCACATGGGCGTGTCCGCTTATTACCACGATTCTCGGATTGTTGAAAACAAACTGCTGGAATTCTGCAGAGTTTCTCATAGGCGAGGTACTGCTGCCGGCATATCCGGTCTGATCCATCATTTCATGCTGAAGATAGAACACCGGCTTTGTTTCATCTGCCGCAAGACCTGCTTCAAGAAGTGCTTTTGCCTGAGCTTCAAGGGCTGACATAACTGTTTTGTCAGCAGGACTTACATAGTTATTAAGATAATCGTAAGGCTCTGCTGTAACAAATGTATAACCATTTACTGTTGTGCTGTAACAAGCATCATGGCCGAAGAATTCTTCATACAATTCTACATTGTTGGCAACCTCTGCCTGCCATGTTCTGTCATTATCAAATTTGGTAACACTGTTTTCATAAGCACCAAGAGTAATTTCGTGGTTACCCATTGACCATATAACCTTATTCTTATTCTCTGAATCTGCCTGTGCCGAATCACCGTAATCAAGGCCGGGGAAATCCTCTTTCATCTTGTCTATTACAGCCTGATATTTAACTTTATCATCCTGTGTTTTTTCCTGAGCCGGGTCAACATTAAAGATAACATCTCCGGGCATTGCGAAAGCATCCATATTTGTATCAATAATTTTGAATGCTTCCATTACGCCGCCAACGCCGGCTTCTGCCGTTGTCCATATAGGATCTACAGTAACATGTGTATCACCGAAAATACCGATACGTATATCTGCGTCAACAGCCTCTCTCGAAGCTATCGAAGTTCCGTTCTCAACCGTTGTTTCAGATGCAAATACCAGATTTGCAGGGAGAATCGTAAATAACATTACAAGTGCAAGAATCCATGATGTCAGTTTTGAAAAATACTTTGTTTTCATAATTTTACACCTCATTATATTTTTTTACATTTCTGAAAGAATAATTTTCATCTTCTATCGGATTGATTTATAATTAACCCAAGGCTTCATAAGATCATAATCCTTCCATATAAAGGTTGCCAAACGGCAGTTTTCCCCGTCTTCTATGTCAAAGCCGCACACAATAGTCGTTGGGTCTGCAAGAGGAAGTAACGTTGCACGCACCTCGTTTATTTGGGTCACTGTATTGTTTTGATCAAACAGAACCGTAAGAACAATTATATCTTCACTTTCCTCTGCCATATTGTTCTTCACAGTAATATATGCTCCGGCTTCCGTAACCCCCTCAAGTGAAGTAATTTCATTTCCTTCGCCCTCTTTTTTATCCTGAATTCTGAATTCACAAACCTCTATTGCAGGCGGAGAAATGAGATTTAAGGTTGTCTCGGTTGCCAAGCCCACTTCCTTCAGATTTTGTGCATCTTCAGAAATCACAACCCTTATCTTTGAGTCAAAATAAGTTTTATCAAGCTTGAGCATCATTGTATATGCATCAGGGAATTCTGCATCAACCATAATCTGCTCTTCACCAACAAAAACTGTAACACTTTCTTCACTAAGAGTTGATGTGTCCATTTCATCGCTGAAATTCACAACAACTGTATCACCGTCAATCTCAGCACTGTTCACCTGAGGATGAACCACATAAAGTGAAAATGTAGAAAGAGATGCCCCAAGAGACATATAGTGTTTATATGTAATATATTGATATGCTTCTGTATCGTCTACTGTAGCCTGGAACTTACCGGGCTTACCGTTTACATCCTCCGTACCCTCCGGAACCCACAATGAAGGGAATACCATATCGCCGTCTACCGGATTATCAGCTCCCACCTGAGCAAGCTTTTTAAAGCCCAGTTCTTCTGCCTCGGCATCCGTCGGAGGAGCACTGTATGGGTCAAAAATCGTATTATCCGTAGCATCCGTGTTGCTTCCGTAAAGTTTGATATACTTTTTACCCCATATATCTCCCATACTTTCGTCTGCAGACATATCACGCGGAGTCATTTCTATCATACCTATATGATACGGTTTTCCAAGATCTACTCTGTAATATCTGTAAGCTGAACCGTCTTCAAGCCAGAAGGTTGATGTTTCACCATCAAATGCAGCCTCAGGCGGTGCAAAATCATATACCCAATGACTGTTGTCATTCAATGCATCCGTTATGATTTTGTCTGCCTTGGTTCCTCTTGCAACATCGGTCACCGTCTGGTTTGCCCAAACTTTTATTTCTGCGTACTGATAATCTCCCGATGCTGTTTTCTGAAACTTGATATACCTGTATGCATCCTTACCATCCAACTCAATTGTATATGCCCCGCCATGCGGAAACAGCGTGTCATCAATTGAACCAAGGCTACCAAGGGTTACACCATCAGAAAAATCCTCATTATTTGCACCAATGATATCAAAGTTTGCTCTTCCTGTACTCACATCATAGTCGTGACGGTCAAAAACCTCAATCTTTTCAACCTTACATCTTCTCAAAAGGTCGATTGTAAAAGATTCCTGACCGGCTATGTCCGGGCCGAATTCAGAAACGGTAAATGTGCTCCTGTCACCATCTGTAAGGTTTGTAATTTCCCAACCTTCAATTGTATGAGTGTGCGGATGGCTTGACACAATCGGTTTACATTCAGCAACATTCACAAGCTCTGTCTTTGAGACCGGATACGATTCCGCCGAATATGCCGCATGCGGTAACGAAAAAAGCAAAGCAAGCGATACAACTGATAAAAATTTAAAATGCTTCAAATCAGATACCCTTCCTTTCTGTTATTTAAGTGTTTCTTTAGCAATCTTTGTCATTTCCTCCGCCATCTTGTCAACATCAACAATATCCTTCATGTTCTTAATTGCTGCTTCCCATTTTGCATTGAATTCTTCGTCAGATTTGGCAACAAGTGTAAGCTTAAACGGATCTTCCCACTGTGAGCGTGATGACCAAAATTTTATAACAGTATCCAGTTCTGCATACTCTGCAGCCCATACATCTGACGGCGGCGCCGGTACAGGTGTTATAACATGCTCACTGTCAGGACTGAATTTTCCTCCGTCCTCCGGAACCATACCATAAGTTGCAACCTTATTGTATATCATCGGATTCCATTTACTGTTAAGTTTAAACTTCATGGTGAACGGTCCGCAAGTTGTATCAAGACCCATGCAATCTTCATCGTTCAGATTATTTTCCTGATGGTATATATATTTTTTGTTGAACTCGTCATTTACAAAAGTTCTTGTACCATCTTCATTCTCCACATAAAGGCCAGCGTCCTTAGGTCCCCAGTTACGGATTTCCTCCCATTCATCGGTGAACTGCACATTCATCCAGTTAAGTATCTGAGGAAGGTCTTCTTCCTTTACTGTCTTCAGGATACCTACAGAATCACCCCATGAAATCGGTTGCTCGGTCACCTCATAACCTTCTGCGGCTTTGACCTTTGTATAGAGCGGTCTGTAACGGAAATCTTTGCCTGATTTTGCAATTGTATCATTCACAAAGGGCGGATGACCTGCTGCTGAAATAATTGCCATCGCATATTGACCGTTTAATACTTTCTCCTTGAACTGTGCATCTGTATGCACCAAACTGTCCGGATCAATTATACCTTCTCTTAACATCTGATTCTGAAGCAGAGCTCCTTCCTTAACAACATCTTCAAGAAGCGGAATTATAATTTTTTCGTTTTTAGTATCCCATGAAGAAATATAATGATGTCCCACATATCCCATAAGCTGTGCACCAAAAAGTGCAAGAGGCTGCCAGCAGTCAGCACCGGCATAACCGAATGTGTATACATCTTTCTTTCCTACCTTTAAATCGAGAGCATCAATATCCCTCATAAGTTTAATTATATCCTCTGTGCTCTCAATCGGCACATCATATATATAGTCACCAATAGGCTTACCCTCTTTTTCCAGAAGCTCAAGCATATCATTATAGCTCAACGCATCAGGATAGAGCATCTGCAAAATATCGTCTCTTATCCATATTGATGTTCCTACGTCAGTATAAAGCTTACCTGCCGCAGCAATTTCTTCGTCCGAAATATCCGGGTCTATTCTTCTGTCCACAGGGAAGTTATACGGAACTCCATATATCTTTCCGTTAACCTTCATTCTCTCCCACATTTCCTGCGGAACGCTTTCCCATACATCCGGTGCATACTTCTGAAGCATTTCAGGAGTCAATTCCCAGATTTTGTCCGCTTCTGCAATTTTTGCAAAGTGTGCAGGACCCTGTCCGCCGCCGCAGGCTACAAGCTCAGGAAAGTTGTTTCCTGCAATAAGTCTTGCAAGTACGCCTTCCCACTGACCGCCGCCGTTACCGTAAGTATTTTTAATCTTTACCTTTGTTTTCTCCTGAAGCCACTGACCTACAAGATTCTCCTTTGCCTCAACAAGCGGAACATAGTCAGAACCCTGTGTCACCCATACAGTTACTTCCATATCTTTTTGGGGAACAAATTTTCCGTCCTGAGTTACCACCGGTGATTTCGGTTCTTCTTGTTTACAGGCAGAAAGACTGCCGAGTAAAAAACATGCTACAAGAAGACCTGAAATGATTTTTTTCAAACGTTTCATAAAAATTCCTCCTATTTATTATAAAATATTTTTTTTAATCTTTAACTGCTCCAATTGCTACACCCTTAACAAAATATTTCTGCAGAAACGGGTATGTGCAAATAATGGGTAATGTTGAAAAAATGATTGCCGCAGCTTTCACCGATTCTGAAGTCGGCCTTGCACGCACGCTTGTTGAACCTCCCATAAGTGCCGAATCATTTACCATTTTCTGCACCACCTCGCTTTGTTTTATTATCTGCTGTATAATATACTGAAGTTTGAAAAGCGAAGGTTCGTTTACGTAGTAAAGCGTAGTTGTCCAGTCGTTCCATGATGCAACCATTGTCCATAGAGCAACTGTTGCAAGAACCGGTTTACAAAGAGGCAGTATTATCTTATAAAGTATCTGCATTTCATTGGCACCCTCAATATATGCCGCTTCTTCAAGAGCAACAGGCAATGAATTCAAAAACGTTCTTATAATAATGACATTATAGAATGTAAATGCCGATGGAAGTATGTAAACAAGGATATTATTCATAAGATGCAAATACCGGAACAATATAAATGTAGGTATTACACCTGCAGATATATAGCTGGGCAGGAGAAGAATCCATATAATTGCATTTCTGAACGGTAAATCCTTCTTTTTTATTGCATAAGCCGCCCCAACACAAACTGCAAGTGTGAGAACCGTGGAACAGATAACAGTTATTACGGTAACCAATGTCGAACGAATCAGCGATTCATTGGAAAAGATGGTATCATAGTTCGACCAGGTCCACTTTCGCGGATAAATGGTAATGCCGCCCAACATGGTATCAGTACCGTCATTAAGTGATATTGCAAGCTGATTGAGATACGGATATATCATGATAACACACATAAGCACCATAAACACAACCAAAAATACATCAAATACTTTTTCTCCAAAACTCTTTTTCACTCAAGACACCTCCTTACCATATTCCAACACCGCTGACACGTTTTACAATAAAGTTCGTTATGCACACAAGTGCAAAGGATACTGCACCCTGGAACATTCCAAAGGCCGTTGAAAGCGAATATTCAGCATTCAATATACCCTGTCTGTAAACAAGAGTGTTGATAACCTCTGTTTCTTCCTGAATATAAATGTTCTGGAAACCGAAAACCTGTTCAAAATTAAGCGTGACAAGGCTCGCTGTATTCATTATGAATATTATCGCTATTGTGGGCAGCAGGCACGGTATTGTAATGTACAAGCCCTGCTTAAACCTGTTACATCCATCAACCATAGCTGCTTCATACAACGTCGGGTCAATACCCGTTATTGCAGCAAGAAATATAATTGAGTTCCATCCGATGTTTTTCCATATATTTGTCCAGAAAAGTATTCCAAGAAAGTTATCCGCATCCGTAAGAACATTCTTTGCTTCATACGATTCGCCAACAATTGCTTCCATAAATGTATTATATGTACCGTCAAGCGCAAAGAATGCCGAAAACATACCTACTACCGATATCCACGACAAAAAGTACGGCAAATAGCTTATGGTCTGAACAACTCTTTTGAATTTCAGCATTCTCAGCTCGTTAAACAAAAGCGCAAGTATTATCGGGAAGGGCAATCCCAAAAACAGCTGAACACTGCTATATTTAACAGTATTTATTATGGCTTTTGTAAACTTCGGCATAGTAAATATTTTCACAAAGTTTTCAAGTCCGACAAATTTACTTTCCGTTATTCCCCCTATTATGTCATAATCCTGAAACGCTATTACAAGACCGAACATAGGCAGATAACAGAACAGCAAAACCAAAATCAGTGCCGGAGCAAGAATCAAATACAGAAATCTGTACCTCGCCATTCGTGCAAGCAGTCCTTTGGAGCTAAGATGCTTAGGCATCTCTTCCTTCTTTCTTTTTAATACGTTCAACATATCACCCCATCATTATTTTATCATATATAGATTTTAACATTTTTTTATTTTTATTAAAACTACACAAAGTTATCAAAACGCACCAAAATATTATTTATTTTATAACAAAAAAAACACCTAACAAAAGTCAG
>JAZRMZ010000028.1:0-4631 GCA_045647905.1 Clostridia bacterium | reverse complement strand
TTGAAAGGTAAACCATCGCATACGCATCATCTTCGTTATAAAATTCCACTTCATAATCAAGAAGAACTCTCTTTAAGCACAATGCTTCATAGTCTGCATCCACATAAATACGGGATAATGATTTATCCTGAGTGTTTATGATAAGCTCCGTAGGATGCTGAGGATAGCCCTCCGCCCAACGAGCGTTTGCTTCCTGAACGGAATAGATTTTTCTAAGGTCAAGAGTTTGTTCCTCGGAGAGCTTAGGCTTGTCACTACTCTGCACGGCAGAAGAAGCCGTGCCCTTACCAGGACCGAATGCATATTGGATTATGCCTTGCTTAAAGTCTTTGGAAACCTCTGTGAGCTTTGCACTGTTTCCATTTACTGTAGGTTTTCCCTGCGACTTCATCATAAAAGTGTCACTTGCAGAATCCTTTACACGCACTGTAATTTTTACAGTGTATTTTTCTCCTGCCTTTGCATTGCCGTTTTCATCAAGCGTTCCTAACCATTCCACATTTGTTACATAGGTACTTGCGCTTTCCGGCATTGATGCATTTGTCGGAAGAGGTTCTCCTGCTTTCGGGGCATCTATTGTAATATCATACTCCGTCAAATAAGTCCGTGCATAAACGGGTATTGCCGTAAGTATGCTTACAATCATACATACCGTTAAAGCTATACTTAATATCTTTTTCATAATAACCTCCTTTATTTACCGTAATAATTATTAAAATTCGCCTCATCATCAGCTTTTAATTCCTTGATAGGCTTAAAGTCCTGCGCATGAACCCACATCGGAAAATCTGCAAAGGGATAGGTTGTAGGAAGCCAGCAGGCGGATATAGTATCAATATCAACATCCGGATTTTCCGATGCCTTCTGATAGCCTGACATAGGACTGTGTACCCATATACGCATTTCGTTCGTGTAATCCGCCTGAGTAGGAGCGGATTCTGTAGGTGCGTGGAAATAGTCGTGCTCATAAATCAGAGTAAGTGCACCTCTATTGGTAGAACCGGCGTTACTTTGATACCAACCAATCTGGTCAGCATTTACCGATCTGTTTGCAACAACCGCCGCCTGCTCGATTGTGCATTTGCCGTCAGGGGAAATTTCAGTATCCGAAACACCTTTTACAAGACCGAGAGCGTTCATAAAGCCCATAGGAGTTCTTGCCCAATCCTGGATTGCCCAATTATCTGAATATTTTTCAAGCTCCGGTGTATAGATTGTATATCGGATATTTGTATTATCCCTTACATACATCAAAGCACGGTGTATGAAGGTTGCCATCTGCTGACGGGTAAGTGTGCCGTCAGGATTAAATTCAGTTGCACTTACACCGCTTGTAATACCCGATGCATAGGCTTTAAGAGCGTATGCATTATCGGTATCTGTGAATGTTCCCGCTTCCGCAGGAGCTATTGCTTTATCTGTTAAAACCTCTGCAAGTTTTACTGCAATTGATGCAAACTGAAGTCTTGTTATGGGTTTTGTGTAATCATTGCCAAGTAAGCTTAAATCTAAAATTCCGTTCTGTGAAGCCCACTGAACTTCATTCTGTGCCCACTGGCTCATCTTTGCACTGACATATCTGTCATTCTTTACTGCAAAGGCAATATTCACATAATCCTTTGTAACAGTAGCATTTTCACACGCCCATTCGGGAGTAGTAGGCTGCTGATCAGGCTCAACTTCATTATAAATACCGCCGCACATTGTGCAGGATTTCCAGTAAACTCTTTCACCGCGGGAATTTACACCAATATAGTATTTTTCTGAAAGATTTCGGTCTAAGAGATGATGGTCTGATCTGTCTCTCAGCATATAATAATCACCTGCAAGATGTGGGAGTGAACGTGACACATGGTTCGGATTATATTCACACTTTCCGCATTTTGAGCAGGAGTAATAATAAAGTGTTGGCTGAGTACAGCTAATCATTTGATATACGCGGTCTGCTGTATTGATGATTTCGCTGTAATCGTGCTGGGTACACCACTCATAAGCGGCAGAAGGTCCTTTCTTGAATGCTTCCAAAACATCGCCGGAATAAAGTCTTGACTGAAATCTTCTGAAAGGTCCTGTACCAAGCTCCATATAACCGTCATCTGCAATAGTGCTTTTTACCACATTCCAATCTCCTGTAAAACCGTTCGGAAGAGATTTATCCGACACAAACAAGGTAAGCTTCTGAGTTTCGGAACTCTTGCTTGTCAGCGGAATTAAAGCTTCACTTCCTGATAAACCAAACTGTGCATCTGCGTAAGCAACCAAGAAATCGGCAACATCCACGTTGGGACCAAGCCATAATTCTTCAAGATTGTAAAAGCCCTGAAATACATTGGGATCATCGTTGATTATTTCCGGCTCTGTATCTCCATCACCGTAATGATGTTTATTATATGTGTAGTTAAGCACAACTTTTCTGACAGAGTTCATCTGCTTCTCGTTAAACACTTCCACATAATCTTCTTTTAACGATTCTCCTTCATTTACAATAATCATATCAGGGTAAATGAGTGTTCTGTCTGCCTCTGCCTTTGTCTCGGAGTAAACATAATCCATATCTACCGCTTCTTTCGGAAGCTCCACATCAAAATTCAGTCCTGTCTGCAACTGCTTTCCGTCATTAACAACAGGTCCCGTAGTCAAAAGCTTTCCATTGAGGCGGTAGTTTCTTACACTTTCAACGCCCTTTGACGGAATTACGATATTCACTCCGTCCTTAACTGTTATGTTAAAATGAAGTCTGTATGTGTTCTTTGCAATAAAGCATCCGTTTGAATCAAAATCTCCCGTCCATTTCACACCCGAAATATCAAACACATCGCTTCTGTCGGTTGTAACAACAGTAGAAGGCTTTGTTCCCTGAACAGGTTTCTCTACATAGAAGTTTGCATCCTTTAAAGCAGTCGGCTCAGCTGTTGTAGGTGAAGATGGTGTTTGTTCCGGCTGTATCTGAACCGATGCACTGCCTGCACCGTTATCAAATGTATAACTGATGACTGCTTCCTGACCGTCTCCAGAAAGACTTGTCATAACTGCTTTTTTCTTATTTACTCTGAAGCCGCCTTCCTGATTTACAAGATATTTGTCCTGACCGGCTTTAATTCTTACGGTAATGTTTATTGTGTATGCTGTGTTTGCCTTAAAGCATCCGTTCCCGTCAAGTTCGCCAACCCATTCAACGTTTACGACCTCAAGACTTTGGTTAAACACAGAAGCAAATGCAATAGGTGCTACGCCTGCTTCGGGGGCATTTACCGTTATATCAGACTTACTGATCATGGTTGCGGCAAAAACATTTGACGGCAGTATGCTTAAAAGCATACATAAGCATAAAACTGTACTTAATAATTTTTTCATGCTGTTTCCCTCCTTATTTGAAAGCTCTGTAAAGGAATGTTACAATCTGTCCTCTTGTGCAAGTATCATTCGGTGAAAAATAGTTGTAACTTGTTCCGCCTGTTATATTATTCACAAACGCCCAGCATACAGCCGTATTAAGAGAAACATCACTTGCAGGAACATCATAGAACTGATTTATCTGGTCCGATTCAGGAGAACCTGCACTTTTGTAAAGATAAATAACCGTTTCACCTCTTGTGCAAGGGGTGTTGGGTGAAAGTGTGTTTCCGCTTACAATTCCCTTTTCATATGCCCAGAGAGCCGCATCGTAATAATAATCCGAAGAATTTACATCTTTGAAAGGATTGGTGTTTCCTGACTTTGGTGAACCGACTGCACGCCACAGAAATGTTAAAATCTGTGCTCTTGTGCAGGTGTTGTCCGGAGAGAAGGTTGAAGAAGATGTTCCTGATGTAACATTCTTTTCAACAGCCCATTTTACAGGCTCTGCAAACCAGTCGTTTGTTTTTACATCTATGAAATTTCCCACGGTACTTTCATTTTTCACCACAGCCTTTGAAACAGCCTCTGTAGGATTCCATTTAAGAACAGGTCTGCCAAGGGAAGAGCTTTGCTGCCATGCATCGCCCGAAACTTTGGAGCCTCCCTCTGTTGCACAACCCACAATATACTTTGCAGGATTTGCGTCCGTGTAAATTGCAGCCCATTTATTTATGATATGATTTGCACCGTTTGCCGCCATGGAATGACATGTAAGATTACCGACATTGTAGCTTCTGTAAACATATACATCCCAGCCGGTGTAGTGAATAATTCCCGAAACTCCGTTTGCAGAAAGATTTCCGGTGTTATAGCAATCGTAGAAGGAATTGGTATCTTCGGGCAACAGTCCTCTTATACCGGGAAGGTCGGCAAGTTCAGCTTTTACCGCAATACCTGCTGCGGCGTAGTTTGTGGAACTTGGTGCTCCGTCTTTTTCTATGTCAAAGTACTGTTCTACGGTGATATTACCCTTGTTATAGCATTCCCTTATCTGTGCAAATGAAACAGTTGCCGCAATTCCCGCACCGTATGCAAAACCTTCCTCCGGCAATTTTATATAAATATTTGAAGTGTTGTAGCAACGGGTAAAGTTACCTGTATGATTTCCCACAAATCCACCTACTTCAACCGACTTGTTATCAGAAGCTCCGTTCACTTTGTAAGCCCTGCCTACATTAACACTAATATTGCCGCCTGCACTATAGCAATTCTCAATGTTTCCTTTAGTTACA
>JAZRMZ010000027.1:0-3518 GCA_045647905.1 Clostridia bacterium | reverse complement strand
TTAAAGGTGCTTCACGTTCATGACAACGACTACAAAAGCGATCAACACCTTCCACCTTATCACGGCAAATACAACTGGGAAAATATTATGCATGCCCTGAAAGAAATACGCTTTGACGGGGATTTTTCTCTTGAACTTATATCATATATGTCAGAGTTTGAAGATGACTTGATTCAAAACAACCTTAACTACGCCGCCAACATAGGCAAGCATCTGATCAAAAAATTTGATGCAATGTAATATTTAAAGACCTTTACAGTAGAATTTCTTTTTCTGCCATAAAGGTCTTTTTAAAATCAAAATATAGCTCTGTTATTATATTTGGTCGGCAACCCTTCTCTGTAAAGATGCGAATCAGACGAAAGAGTCAAAATTTTTGGAATGGCATAACCCAATTCCTCCTTAAATTCAATCACCGTAACCCCCGAATGACACATATCAAAATGGTTACTAAAAACCGAATAGGGAATATCAAGAATACTGCTGAGAAACACCGTTCCAAAGGTCTGATGTGCAAAAAGCGCAATTCTTTCGTCATTGGATTTCACAACCTTATATTTTCCGGTTCCCTTTATGTGTTCATAGCCAAGTGTCAGAAAAAATGCATCGCTTTCAGACGCCACCCTTTCAACCCCTTTTTTACAGTTATTTCCGCCAAGACCCGGATATTCATACCACCGATTACCCAATGCCCGAACATCTTCACTTGCAAAGTTGAGTCTGCTTTCAGGATTCTCAAAAAACCATTTTGTTTCGCCTTCAATTTTTGTTGTAAATTCTCTCCATGTATAACATTCATTACAAAAATCCAGAAGCATCGGCTCTTTTTTCAATAGTTCACAAGTTGGTCTTGCCGTCTCAATAGCACGCGTGGATGTGGATGAATAAATTCTATCAATCCCATAAAGTGCCAACCTTTTTGCAACAGCTTCTGCTTGTCGCTTTCCAAGAGGGGTCAGTGAATCAGGATCATATATGGGATCACCGTGTCTTATATAAAAAAACAACATAAACAATCCTCCTATTTATTGTCTAACATATCAAATAAATTCAGTTCTTCAAATTTCTTTATTGCAATTTTCATATTGGGGAATCCCGTCTTTTTGAGTATGCGACTTACCTGAGTTCTGACCGTAACCTCTTCAACGTAACGTTTTTTTGCTATGGTTCTGTAGGACTCCCCGTTATAAATATCCCGAAGAATTTCATACTCCGATGCACTTAGCTTTGAAAGCATATTTACCACATACAACATACTATTTTGGTACGACTTAACCTTGGAAAACTCCTTCAGAATTTTCTGAGAAATTTCGGGTCTGAGCGCAAGCTGATTCAAGTGCACAGCCCGTATTGAATTCAAGATTTCACCAATTGACGCAGTTTTCAGAATATACTCAACCGCTCCTGCCGCAAAAGCATTATAAAGCTGTTCATCGTCATCGTGTATGGTCAGAACAATGATTTTTGCATCTTCCCACTCTTTTTTTATTTTGGCGATTGCCTCAATCCCTGCATCCTTATGCTCCATCTGAATATCCATAAGCACAACATCGGGACGCTTTTCGAGTACCAGCCTAACGCTGTCTTCACCATTTGTAGCAGAACCAACAATCTCAATATCAGCTTCTCTGTTGAGAACAACGGTAAAATAGTCCAAAATATCAACCATATCGTCAATAATCACAACTTTAATCGTCTCCACGCTTCTTCACCTTTCCTCTCCTCAGCAAGATGCTGACTGTTGTATACTCATGCATCTTACTTTGTATAAAAACCTCGCCTTTCATGGCTTTTATATTCTTATAAACATAATTTAAACCTATTCCCCAGTTTTCGTTGGTTCCTTTTGTGGTATAAAAAGCCTTAAATGTCTTTTTAATCTGATTTTTGGGAATACCTGTTCCGTTATCGGTTATTCTCACAGCAACCCATTCGTGCTCCTTCAAAACAGAAACAGTAATTTCACCCGTCTCTTTTCCCGATGCTTTTATTGCCTCCTCAGCATTTTTGATTATATTTTCAAAAACATTCTCAACAACATACTCATCACAAATAGCATAGGTACTTCCTTCATACTTTTTGACAATGGAAATTCCGTTATTAAAATTTCTCTTTTCTATAACCCTTTCGATGCTTTTTATCACATCATATTCCTTGATATAAAGCGCAGGATTCTTATATATATCAAGAACATTTGATATCTGTTCCAGATTGCTTTCAGAAAGCTGTGTCAACCGTCCTATCAGGTTTTCACGTTTTTCGGCATCCTCTTCAATCTCAAGCTGTTTTGCAATAATATTAACCGAAAACATCACATTTTTAAAGGAATGGAAAACCCCTCGCATACTGTCACTTTCGTGACGGACTTTCTTTTTCAGAAGGTATCTGTGAATGGCATTGAATTCCTCAAGAGTGCTGACCTTTATAAGGGAAAAGAGCATTATATTCGACGTAATAAGAACAAGAATTGGGAACCAGATATAAGCATAATTATTCCCAAGCATAACCATATATCCTTCGTGGAAGCCCAGAAGGTTGCTCACCGTTGTTTCATCAAACCCGTGACCAAAGGGGTTTTGCATAAAAATGAAAAAACAAACCAAATCAAGGATTATCAAGCTGACAATCAGCGAAACAAGTTGCTTTTTCCGCAGCAGCAGGGTGCTTAAAAAAAGAGCCCTCACCAACCTGATGATGGGAACGAGCATATATACCGCAATCAACACAAGACATACGCCGCTCCATCTGTTAACAAGGTTCTGAAATGATGCAAAGGCACCTTCAGGCAACGAATATAAATGAAAGAACATTTCAAGCCTTACGTCAGGGTCATAATAAACCATAAAGGCGAAGGGTATAACCAAAAGCGAATAGTCAATCCATTTCCACTTTCGCTCCACGCCTACGAGATTAAGGGCAAATGGCATACAAATCAAAAATCCCGCAAGGCCGATATTCTGCATACGAATAATGCTGTAAAAAGGTATTTTCAATTTACTCAGGAGCATATAGCCCCTATAATCCAGCATCATAAGGGATGAACTGGGATAGGGATAGTTTCCGCATTTTGCTATATACAAAACAACGGAAAAGATTGTGACATCAAGAAACAATACCATCGCCGCAAACAACAGGCTTTTTCTGCCCATATATCTGAATGCAATTATTGTTGCAAACAAAAAAAACACAGCAAGGGTATAAATCATCTTGTTCACTCAGCCTTTCCATCCACCATATGTTTAGATTATACCTTAAAAAAAATTTTTATGCAATGACTTTTTACAAAATTACCGTTGAACATTTGTAAACAATACCCCCCCATATATCCGTAATCTAAATTAAACAAGACCATAAAATCCATAGAAAATCAACAGCTTTTTGATAACATTTTTCTTTGATATGTCTTTTATTTTATATTTTTTTTTAAAAAAAACAAATTTGGAACAGTCAAAACAAAATTTATGTGTTATACTTATTGTATTAACATACAAATACACTCTAAAAAGGATACTCCTTAT
>JAZRMZ010000026.1:0-10558 GCA_045647905.1 Clostridia bacterium | reverse complement strand
GTCACGCCCCTGCTTACACGAACCAAGAGCCGAATCACCTTCCACGATGTAGACCTCGCGGCGGTCAACATCTTTGCTTCGGCAGTCCACAAACTTTTTGACACGGTTCACCGCATCCATCTTCACATCAAGCTTCTTCTTCAGCGAAGTTCTTGTTTTCTCCGCCGTTTCACGGCTTCGTTTGTTGATGAGAACCTGCTCAGAAATTTTCTCGGCATCCATTTTGTTTTCAATAAAATAAATATCCAGTTGTTCACGAAGGAATTCTGTCATTGCCTCCTGAATGAACTTATTGGTAATTGCCTTTTTGGTCTGATTCTCATAGCTGGTCATTGTGGAAAAGGAGTTGCTGATAAGACAAAGGCTGTCCTGAACGTCGGCAAAAAGAATTTTTGCTTCATTCTTCACATATTTATTGTTTGCCTTCAGATATTTGTCAATGGCATACACAAAGGCATTTCTCACCGCTTTATCAGGCGAGCCGCCATATTCCAGAAAACTGGAATTATGATAATATTCAATGGCATTTACTTCATTATTGAAGCAAAAAGCAAAGCTCATTTTCACCTTATAATCTTCCTTATCTTCACGGTCACGACCACGGCGCTCTGCTTCAATATAGTAAGGTGCGGTTTTTTCCTTCCCTGCCGAAAGCTCTTTCAGATAATCAACAATTCCGTTATCATAATAGAATTCAAATTCTTCAAACTTTCCGGGTGCAGTTTCGTTGCAAAGAACAAACTTGACACCTGAATTAACAACCGCCTGCTTTTTCATCACATCAAGGTAATATTCAAGAGGAATATCAATATCCGTAAAAACCTCTCTGTCGGGCTTCCATTTGATTTTTGAACCTGTATGACGATGCTTAAAGGGCGTTTTTGTCAAGCCGCCAACATTTTCGCCCTTTTCAAAATGCAGTTCAAACTTGTGCCCGTCACGCATAATTTCAACATCCATATATTCCGAGCTGTACTGCGTTGCACAAGTACCAAGACCGTTCAGACCAAGACTGAACTCATAGTTTTCGCCTGAATTATTGGCATATTTACCCCCTGCATACATTTCACAAAAAACAAGCTCCCAGTTGAACCGTTCTTCTCTCTGGTTGTAATCCACGGGGATTCCACGTCCCTGGTCCTCAACCTCCACCGACAAATCCAGAAAACGACGGACAATAATCAGTTTTCCATGACCTTCACGGGCTTCGTCAATTGAGTTTGAAAGGATTTCAAACACCGAATGCTGACAGCCCTCAATGCCGTCCGAGCCAAAAATAACCGCCGGACGCTTTCTTACTCTGTCGGCACCTTTCAAAGACACAATACTGTCATCGTTATAACTCTTTGCACACACTTTTGCAAATACCTCCGTTTATATTTCCTTGATTACTACATATAGTAAGTTTTTCTTATTTTTCCACAAAATACAGTATAACAAAAAAAAATTGCAATGTAAAGTGTATTTTGCAATTTTTTTTAATTCATATTCGTATTATTAGTTATTTTTTAATTCCATACAAACAATAAATGTTCCTTCGCTGAAGTCGTAAGGATTATTTCCTTTTCCTGCAGCCAAAAAGATATGAGTCGGTTCACCGTTTTCATTAAACAGCAGAGATGGTCTTTCCAGATTTCCCAGTGTTTCTTTTTTGCCGTCAGACCATGTAACTGTTCTTGAATATACCTTCGGACTTTGTCCGATGGTGAAATCAATGCAGTTGTCGCTTTCGGCAAAGAAGCCTGCGCCCCATTCCCCGGTTATCCCATAGGAGTTGTTTTTCGAATCATCTTTGGTAATCATACAGAATTTTTCCCTTTTTTTGTCGTACCATAAAAACGGGTCTTCTATATGTATGTTTTCATCATCAAAATTAAGAATCGGTGCATCACATAGTCTCTCAAATTTTCCGTCAGGTGCGGGAGCAACGGCAATCCCCAATTTTAAAGGCATATCGTGACCGCTTCGGGATTTATATATCATATACGTTTTTCCGCTCGGCAAAATAACAACAGACGGGTTTGTTGTGCAGGTGCAGTCCCATTTGGAACAATCACGAGGTAAAAGCAAGGGCTCGTCCCGTCTTACAAATTCACCGTCAATATCATCAGCCACAGCTAAACCGATTCTCTTCCTGTTCCACGTTTCAAAAAAATAAAGGGGCTCGGATGACGCCTCGGGCGTTTCCGGAATCGGTCCGCCGTAAGTGGTTCCCATATAGTAAAGATAGTATTTTCCGTTATATTCTTTTATGCAGGTGTTGTGGGTGTTCATTCCGTCAAAAAATTCTCGGCCTCTGCGCTTTAAAACAACATTTTTAAAAGTGTACGGACCTTCGGGGGTATCTGAAACAGAGTGGATTATCTCGCTGTTGAAAAGCCATGACCCAAAACCATACTCCCGTTTCCAGCGTGAAGAAAACATATGATATTTCCCTTTTGCATATATAACTGAACAATCCCAAACGTAGTATCCATCCATTTCAAAAGCTTTTACAGACTTACCTGCAGTGTATCCAAAATCGTTTTTCATAACAAACCTCACTTCATCAATAAATTTATGAAATTCCGTTATACATTCCCTGTTCGCAAAATTCCTGCATTGCCTTTATTACAACTTCCTTATCCTCACGGTATGTCATACCGTACCAACGGTCGGGACTGCGAAGAACCTTTACCTTGGCTTCACCTTTCTTTATCAGAATGTCAACAACAATGGGAATGAGGAATTCATCCTTCATAATATCCTTTTCGTTTTTGAATATCTCAAACTCTCTTTCAAGATAATCAAATATTTCAGTACCGAATCCCCACATATTCATTGAAACAACGCTGTCCTCAGGAAGGCTGTGAACCGTTTCTCCGTCTTCGCAATATGAGAATCCGCTGATTCCCTTTGTTTCACGGATTCCGGTGAGATAGCCATCTTCGATTCTGCAAATACCCCGTGTAACCGTACCGTTTTCGCTTGTTGTTCTTGCAAGGTCATATCCCACAAGTGCCATTTCACCTTCAGGCTTATTCCTGAGCCAGTTATTGAGCACCTCATACGCCTTTTTGCCGTAATAGTCATCGGCATTTATTATTGCAAAAGGAGTTTTCACAACATCCTTGCAGCAAAGTATTGCGTGACCTGTTCCCCAGGGCTTAACCCTGCCGTCGGGAAGACTGTCCATTTCCTGAAATACATATTCAACATCCATATACTTTTTGACACGGTTTGCAACAATTCGGGTAAAATCTTCTTCCATTTCTTTTTTTATAACAAAGACAACCTTTGAAAAGCCTGCCATTCTTGCATCAAACGCCGAAAAATCCATAAGAAATTCGCCATTCGGGCCGATTGGCTCCATCTGCTTGAGTCCGCCGTATCGACTTCCCATACCTGCTGCCATAACTACCAATGTTGTTTCCATTTTTTTATCCTCCGTTTTTTATTTTTTAATATTCGCCTTCAAAAATTTTTCCTGCACGTTCAAGAATCCCCGTCAGATACGCAAGCACAACGCCATAATTTGTCACAGGAATTCCCTTTTCTTCAAACATTTCAAGACGGTTTTGTATGGTCTTTTTGTTAATCATACATCCGCCGCACTGAATAACAAGCTTGTACTTTTGAATATCTTCAGGAAAATCATGTCCCGAAATATGAGTAAAATTCAGCTTTTTGCCCGTTTTCTTCTGCAACAAACCGGGGATTTTTACCCGTCCTATATCATCGTGAGTTGTGTTGTGTGTACACGCCTCAAGCACCAGAATTTCGTCATCGTCAACAAGTGAGTTTATTATTTCGGTTCCCTTTATAAGCTGTCCTATGCGCCCCTTCTGATTTGCAAGAAGCATTGAAAAGGACGTCAACGGAATGTTTTTTGGAACAATTTCATCAACATCACCAAAAGCCTGTGAATCAGTAACAACCAGGTCAACCCGTGGCAATTCTTCAAGAGTCTGTTTCAGGGTTTCAACCGTTGTTGCCACAGCCCTGATGTTGTTATCAAGGCAGTCCCTTATGGTTTGCACCTGAGGAAGAATAATTCTGCCCTTTGGTGCCGCATCATCAATAGGAATAACAAGAACAACACAGCCCCTTTCGGGAACAATATTTCCAAGAAGCGTTTCCGTATCAGATGTCTGCTTGCCAAGCTCACCAACCATTCGGGCTTTCAGTTCTTTCAGGTTTTCTTCTGAATATCCATTCAGAAAAATCCCCTGCGAATGGATAAGTTTTTTCTTTTCTACTTCCGACTTATCCGCAATATCGCACTTTGTGTAAACTCTCAGTACAGGAGTCTTTCCAAAATCAAAGTCTATCTCAGTTTCATCCCCGACATCGCCAACAAGCAAAACAAGATCTGTTCGCATCAGAATATCTTTTGTTTTTTGTTCCCTTGCCGCACCAAGCTCCGTCACATCACCAAGACCTGCCGTGTCAATAACCGCCACAGGCCCATAGGGAATCAGTTCCATTGCCCGAACAACCGGATCGGTGGTTGTTCCGCTGACAGCAGAAACAATGGAAACATCCTGTCCAAGCAAAGCATTAAACAGCGATGATTTTCCCGCATTTGTCCGTCCGAATATGGCAATATGCTTTCTCATAGATAATGGAGTTTTTTCCATACAACCATTCCTTTACCTCAATTATTTTCACTCAAAAGAAGGGTGATTGCCTCTTTTGCATCAATCATTTCGGCTCTTTCAACCGAGCCCCCAAACTCGCCGTCCAAAGTCCAGTTCACTTCTTCATCGGATTCAAAAACAACCTTGTCGGTTTTGAAAGTAACAAACAGCTCATAATCCAGATTTCTTGCAACAAGTTTCATTAACAACTGTTGAAACTGAAGAACATTCTGGGGCTTCTTCACAAGAACAACCTCCAGCAAGCCATCATTGAACTGTGCTTCAAATGCCTTTTCCGCCTTCATTCCCGCTATGTAATTTGTATTTGAAACCGAACCATAAAGAAATTCATCCTCATACACGCCGCCGTCATAGGTCACCTTCATTTTATAAGTCTTCAGTTTTGGAAGGCGTTTTGCACCTTCAATAATATACGCCGAATGTCCAAGCATATTTTTCATCTGTTGCGATGTGTCATACGAAACATCAGTAAACGCACCAAATGCCGCAACATAAATAAAGCTCTTGCCGTTGAATGTTCCTATATCACATTTAAACGGTCTGCCTTCAACAACGCCCTTTGCCGCATCCAACATATCCTTTGAAATCTTCATATTGGACGCAAAATCATTGGTGGAGCCTGCTGGAATATAGCCAAGCATAGGTCTGTTTTTTCTTTTCAGTTTCATCAGGCCTCTGATTGCTTCGCTCAGAGTCCCGTCTCCCCCTGCAACAACAACCATTTTAAAATCCTTCCCGTGAGCACGCACATACTCATATGCATCATCACGGCATTGTGTGGTTCTTATCTGAACATCCCATTTGTTGCTGACAAACAAATCAACTATTTCAAGAAAAGAATTTTTTATAGTTCCCTTTCCTGATGTTGGGTTAAGCACAAACAGCATTTTTTTATTCATAAGGATACCTCTTATTTCAAATCAAATATTTTTTCAAGAGCAACCGCCACACCGGCATCATTCACATCTTCGGTTATCATATCCGCTATATCTTTCAGTTCCGTAATTGCATTTCCCATTGCAACACCGATTCCTGCCTGTTCAATCATATCAAAATCATTCATACTGTCACCCATAGCAACAGAATTTTCCTTTGGCAAGCCAAGTCTCTCAAGGACATAAAACATCGCCTTTGATTTACTGCAACCCCTCTGCAACACTTCAGCATATCCTTTATGCTGCATAACAAGAAACTCTTCGCCCATAACATCCGAAAGTCGAGGGTCAACCACTCCCGTAACGGCAAATTTTTCAATTCCGGTCTTTTCGTTGACCAAGTGATAAACATTCCCGGCATTTAATTTCACACAAGTCGGTCGGTCTATGCCATCATCACCGAAATAAAACATTGTATCTGTTCCTTCAAGCATACTGATGTTTGGCTTATCATGAGAAAAATCACAAAAACGCTTTATTGCATCAAAACCCACGTGTTTGCAAAAAACAACCTCTCCGTCCATTACAACCCTCGCCCCTGCACCGGTAATCACACCATCAAAGGACTTTTCATAATCAATCTTGGAAGGCAGATACGCCGCAGATCTTCCCGTACAGATATATACTTTATGGCCAATGGACCTCACCTTTTGTATGATGCTGATATTTTTTTCCAAAGCAGCCTCATCTCTTCCCAGCAATGTCCCGTCAATATCAAGAAAAACCCCATAGCCGTTTTTATTCATAATACATTCTCTTTTCCATAATTTGTGTGTTTTTCTAATCTCAATTTATCATATTCAGGATTTTTTGTCAATGGCAAACCCATATATATACTGTCCTCTTTCAACATTTTTATGCAGTTATCTTGAAAATAAAAAAAATTGAGGTTTTGCCCAAATTTACTGTTGACAAAAGGGGGTTATTGAGTTATAATGCCAAAAATATATTAGAACTAAAGAGGTGTATGTATAATGGAAAATATATTTAATTTTCTGAAAAGTGAAGCTGTCTTATTCCGTCTGGAATTGCTTCTCAGAATCATTATTGCCTTTTTCTGCGGCTCATTCATCGGTCGCGAACGCAAGCACCGTGGAAAAGGCGCAGGAACGAAAACACACGCCATTGTTGCCATCGCTTCCTGTCTGCTTATGATAATTTCACAATATGGATTTATGGATTTTCTCACTCATTTTGACAACGAGGGCATAAACATCAACCACGACCCGTCCCGTATTGCCGCACAAATTGTAACCGGAATTGGGTTTCTGGGTGCCGGAATGATTTTTGTACATAAAAAAACGATTACCGGACTTACCACAGCAGCAGGAATATGGGCAACAGCAGGAATCGGTATGGCTATCGGTGCAGGTATGTACTTCATAAGCATTTCCACCACACTCCTGATTATAATTGTTCAATATTTGTCTCATACCAAAATGAGATTTTTCACACCTGCAACAGAAATTGATATGGTTCTGACCGTGAGCGACAAGGATTCCGCACTCTCACATATCAAAAAAATCTTTGAGGAAGAAGATATTCACATCATAAATGTTCAGGCAATATATCGCGCAAATGACTGTCTCAAACTTATCATCGCCGCAAGTACTATCCACGAATTTGACAAAATGGACCTTGCAAACAAGTTTTATCTGAACGACACAATTACTTCGGTAAAAATATAATTATGGGGCTGTTGCATTTAGCGCAGACCGTTCAAAGGGATAAAACCATTATGGAATGTACGTTTTTAACTGTTGTCTTAAAATACAAATGTTGAAATTCGCCGCAATCCGGCGAATTTCTCTTTATTTATTCCTTTGAACTATACGCAAAACTCACCGCTTGACGTACACAAGTACGCCTGCGGGCAGGGTAAAATGCGTGAAATATCGCATTTTTACTTCGTTTCGCACATTTTGCATCTAAATCCACTCGCCCCCACAGTGCGATTATTCAACTCCGCAGTCCCTATTTTCAATGCTCAATTTTCCGGAATTTTGTGGGTGATATACCCTTTTGCGCCTTGAAGGTTTTGATAAAATAACTCAAATCATTGAAGCCGCAGGAAAAGGCAATTTCAGTCACACTTCTGTCGGAGCTGAGAAGCTTTTGAGAAGCCTTTTCAATTCTGAAGCCGTTGAGGTATTCAACCGGAGTCTTTCCTGTTTTTTCCTTAAAAAAATAACAAAAATACTTGGGCGACATATCTGCCGCCTTTGCCATATCATCAAGAGAAAGCTGCTGTTCGTAATTGTCACGCAAAAAACTCAGTACCTTTCTGAGCTTTGGGATGTTTTTGCTGTCCGAAATATCCGAGTCACCCGTAACCGTGCTGTATAAATGATTGTCAACAACAATCCCCAGCATGGAATAAAGTGCTCCTATAACCGAAAACTTGTACCCCGATGATTTGTTCTTCATCGCCTCAAAAACAACATTCACAGAATCAATAAAATCATTCTTTTCAAACTCATTATAATCCTTTATAGCAAATTCCCGGTTGAGAATACTCTCAACAAAAAAATTGCAACTATATGTTGCCGTGTCCAGAAAATCCACGTGAAAAATAACACATTCATACACGCATTCCTCAGGGCTTGCACCGTGAACTGTTTCAGGATTCACAAAAATAATATCTCCCTTGCCTGCCGTATATTCACGGTTGTTAAGACGGATTTTCAGCTTGCCCTGTAAAATCCTTATAATTTCAAGCTCGGTATGCCAGTGAGCAGACATTTCGTATCGGGTATGATTTTTGTCAATATAATGGTATTCTATGGGAAAATCTGCCGTTCCTCTCTGCTTTAATTCATTATAAATCATAGTTATCACCAAAATCTGAATATTGTTATACTTTTTTCTATTATAGCACAAGTAATTTGAATATTGCAAGTATATAATTATATGTAGAAGCAAATTTTTTAATTTACATAAATCAAGGAGGAAAACAAAATGGCAAAAAACAGACTTGTGGGAAATTATCCCGTAATCGGTATCCGTCCCACCATTGACGGACGTCGCGGCGTGCTTAAGGTGCGTGAATCACTTGAAGACCAGACAATGAATATGGCAAGGGCTGCCGCAAAATTATTTGAAGAAAACCTCAGATATTCAAACGGCGAGCCCGTAAAGGTTGTTATCGCAGACACAACAATCGGACGTGTTGGCGAAGCAGCAGCTTGTGCCGACAAATTCAAAAAGGAAGGCGTTGACATCACACTCACCGTTACGCCCTGCTGGTGCTACGGCTCAGAAACAATGGATATGGACCCCATGACAATCAAAGGTGTTTGGGGCTTCAACGGCACAGAAAGACCCGGTGCAGTTTACCTTGCCGCTGTTCTTGCTTCACACGCACAGAAAGGTCTCCCTGCATTCGGCATTTACGGACACGACGTTCAGAACGCTGACGAATCAGACAAAATCCCTGCAGACGTTGCAGAAAAGCTTCTCCGCTTCGGTCGCGCGGCTGTTGCTGCAGCAACAATGAGAGGAAAGTCATATCTCCAGATTGGTTCAATCTGTATGGGTATTGCAGGTTCAATTATTGATACAAACATGATGGAAGAATACTTTGGCATGAGAGTTGAATCTGTTGACGAAGTTGAAATCATCAGACGTATGACAGAAGAGGTTTATGATAAGGCAGAATTCGAGAAGGCTCTCAAATGGGCAAAGGAAAAATGCATTATCGGCTTTGACAAAAACCCCGAAGACCTTCAGAAATCAGCCGAAGTTAAGGAAGAACAGTTCGAATTCGTTGTAAAGATGATGTGCATCATCAAAGACCTTATGAACGGAAACGAAAACCTTCCCGAAGGCTGTGAGGAAGAAAAAGTTGGTCACAACGCAATTGCCGCAGGCTTCCAGGGTCAGAGACAGTGGACAGACTTCTATCCCAACTGCGACTTCCCCGAAGCAATGCTCAACACCTCATTTGACTGGAACGGCGCAAGAGAACCCTACATCCTTGCAACTGAGAACGACGTTCTCAACGGTATGGGAATGCTCTTTGGAAAGCTCCTCACAAACAGAGCGCAGATGTTCGCAGATGTTAGAACATACTGGAGCGGTGATGCTGTTAAGAAAGCAACAGGCTATGACATTGAAGGCAAAGCAAAGGAAGCTGACGGCTTCATCCACCTCATCAACTCAGGTGCTTGCTGTCTTGATGCCAACGGTGCTGTTAAAGACGAAAACGGCAACGGCATTATGAAGGAATGGTACAACATGACAGAAGCTGATTGTGATGAAGTTATGAAGAACACCACATGGAACATGGCTGACCTTGGTTACTTCCGTGGCGGCGGTTATTCATCAAGATTCCTCACAAAGGCAGAAATGCCCGCAACAATGGTCAGACTTAACCTCGTTAAGGGTCTTGGCCCTGTTCTTCAGATTGCAGAAGGCTGGACAATTGACCTTCCTGACGAAGTTTCAGACAAGCTCTGGAAGCGCACAGACTACACATGGCCCTGCACATGGTTCGCTCCCAGAGTAACTGGCGAGGGCGCATTCAAAACCGCTTATGACGTAATGAACAACTGGGGTGCAAACCACGGTGCAATCAGCTACGGTCACATCGGTGCAGACCTTATCACTCTTTGCTCAATTCTGAGAATCCCCGTTTGTATGCACAACGTTCCTGAAGAAAAAATCTTCAGACCAGCTGCATGGAACGCATTCGGTATGGACAAAGAAGGTCAGGATTACCGTGCTTGTCAGGCATACGGCCCCCTTTATAAAACAGTAAGATAATAAACATAATTTCAAAGCCCGTCATCAAAACCGATGACGGGCTTTCTTTTTGATAAAATGTTTAGAAAAGATCCTTCGCTACACTCAGGATGACTGCAGCTCCCTCCAAGAGAGAGCTGTCATTCTGAACGCAGTGAAGAATCTTTTGTCAAAGAATCAAATTTTTATTTATGATATGTTTTTCCGCTTATAATTGTGAAGCCACGGTAAACCTGTTCC
>JAZRMZ010000025.1:0-11566 GCA_045647905.1 Clostridia bacterium | reverse complement strand
AACATGAAACCATCGTGTATTGATTTGATTCATATAAACACGGATTCTGACGGAAATTATATGTTTTTTGATTTCAAAATGAAGAAAATCAGTGTGGAAATCGAAGATGATGTTTGCCTGAATCAATTTAAAAATTTTTTCACAAGGGATGATATAGTGCTGAGTTTTTTAATCACATTGGCACCAAAGCGAATCATCTGGCACAAAACCCAAAATCTTCGTAATTGTAATATACTCAACACAGTTAAAGAAATTTTTGAAAACAGAGTATCAGTCTGCACAAACTGTTTTGAATGTGATAAATTATTTGAATTGAATGATTATAAAAAATGATGATTTTTTTTGTAAAACCCTTGATTTTTTCTGAAAGAAGTGGTATAATTTCAATATAAGTAATTGCACATAATAAAAATTATGTGCAATTGAGAAGAGGGGATTTTATGAAGAAATATTCAGATGCACCTGAACCGTTGATTTCGTTCTTATTATATATTGAGAACATTCAGGGAAAATCAGTTAAAACTGCTGAGAGTTATTATTTTGATTTGAGAGCATTTTACCGTTTTTTAAAAATGAAATTTGATAATAAATCTGATTCTGTTGATTTTGATTCAATTGACATTTCAACAATGGATTTGACATACATAAAAAAAGTTGATTTGAACACCATTTATGAATATATGAATTTTCTTAACCGTGAACGCTCAAATTCTGCTTCGTCACGTGCCAGAAAAATTGCTTCAATACGTTCATACTTCAAATACCTTTTTAAATCGAATCTGATTGACGAAAATCCAACAGCCGACCTTGAAACAATTAAATTACGCAAACGGCTGCCCGTACATTTTACGCTTGAAGACAGTGTTGATTTACTGAATGTAATTGATGGAAAAAATGCATTAAGAGATTATTGTATCATAACATTGTTTCTGAATTGCGGTATGCGACTTGCAGAGCTTGTTAATATAAATATAACCGACATTCGGGGTGATAAACTTACGGTTGTTGGCAAGGGTAACAAAGAACGCACAATTTATCTGAATCAAGCCTGTGTTCAGGCAATTAACGATTATATGACGGTGCGCAATACTCAATCTGCAACGGCTTCGGATAAGAATGCTTTGTTTTTATCTTCACGCAATCAACGCATAAGCCGTCGGACTGTTCAGTATCTTGTTGAATTAAATGTAAAAAAATTAGGTCTTGACCCGCATAAATTTACCACTCACAAACTGCGTCACACTGCTGCAACCTTAATGTATCAATCAGGCGTTAATATCAGAGCATTGCAGGAAATTTTGGGTCACGAACAGCTTACGACAACAGAAATTTATACTCACGTCAGCAACGAACAACTGAAAGACGCTGTTGCCTCCCACCCCCTCGCATCGGTAAAAAAAGAAAAATAAAAGAATTTACCGTAAATATATTATGTTAACCAAGAGGATTTTTATTAACATAATAATATTACGGTAAACTTTTTTTAATATCCTATTTCTTTTGCAAGGTTTTTTAGTTTGTCTGCAGATTTTTGCAAATCATTTAATTCTTCGGTGCTGAAATCAAGCTGCAGCACCTTTTCGGCTCCTTCACCTGAAACAATTGTTGGCACAGACAAGCACACATCGTTCAGCCCGTATTCTCCGTTTAATAAGCTTGAAACTGTTAAAATTGATTTTTCATTGCCTATTATACACTCCACTATCCTTTTTACGGAAAGTGCAATGGCATAATACGTTGCACCCTTTTTTTGTATAATTTCATAGGCTGAATTTTTTACAGTTTCATGGAAATGCTTATTTGTCAAGGCTTCTGAATCACATACACCGCTGTAATTACAAAATTTATTTATATCCATTCCTGCAACAGACGTTGCACTCCATGCCGCAACCTCCGAATCGCCATGTTCTCCGATGATATAGGTATGAACATTTCTTACGTCAACATTTGTATATTCACCCAAAAGATACTTTAAACGTGCGGTATCGAGAACCGTGCCTGAACCGAGAACGTGATTCCGTGAAAACCCCGAAATTTTATATGTTATATAGGTGAGAATATCAACTGGATTTGTTACCATCAGCAAGATGGTATCATCATGACAGTATTTAAGAACATTTGCAACTATATTTTCTGTTATTTTTGCATTCCTTTTCAATAAATCCGTACGTTTTTCGTTGGGCTCCTGAACGGCTCCTGCCGTTATGATAACCATATCCGAACCAACAATGTCAGCATAGCTTCCCGCAATGATTTTTACAGGTGAAACAAAACTGATACCGTGATTCATATCAAGTGCATCACCTTCTGCTTTTTCCTTATTAATGTCTATAAGAACGATTTCCGAAACAAGTCCGCTCAGCATAATTGTATATGCAGTTGTTGCACCCACAGCGCCTGCACCGATGATAGTTATTTTACCTTTGAACATACTATTCCTCCTTATATTAAATTCCTTAACTTATTTTTTATTATTTACAAAAAAAATATGCATTTTTTATTTACAAAAAAAATCATATGTAGTATAATAAAACAAAATAATAATTGAGGTGACGTTTATGTATATAGGAATTGATTTGGGCGGAACAAATATAGCTGTTGGGCTTGTAAATGCTTCGGGTGAGTTAATTGAAAAGGATTCAACTCCCACTCTTGCATCAAGAAGTTTTGAGGAAATTGTTAAAGATATGATTACAGTTTCCGAAAGAATTGTTGAAAAAGCAGGTTTTTCAATGTCTGACGTAAAGGGTATTGGCATCGGTTGTCCAAGTGCTGTTGACAACAACACCGGAGAAGTTGTTTACACTGCAAATATCCCTTCTTTCAGAAATATTCCTTTGGCAAAAGAAATTCAAAAATATTATGATATTCCCGTAACTCTTGAAAATGATGCAAATGCTGCTGCTTTGGGCGAATATGCCGTTAACGGCGAAAATGCAAGCGTATTCATTGCTGTTACTCTCGGAACGGGAATCGGCGGCGGAATTATTATTGACGGACAAATTTTCAGGGGTTCAAACGGCGCAGGAACCGAAATCGGACACATTCCTCTTGTTTTCAACGGTATCAGCTGTAATTGCGGCAGAAAAGGTTGTTGGGAGGTTTATGCATCCGTTACCGGTCTTGTGAACCAGACAAAGGTTGCAATTGCAAAACACCCCGAAAGTCTGATGAAAAAGATTGCTGATGAACGCGAAACAGTTAACGGACGTACCGCTTTTGATGCTGCAAAAAAGGGTGATGCAATTGCCCAGGAAGTTGTTGATAAATACATAGAATACGTTGCGGACGGTTTGGTTGGTGTAATCAACATATTCCAGCCCGAAAAACTTGTTATCAGCGGCGGAATCAGTAAGGAAGGCGATTATCTCATCAATCCAATTATTGATTATGTCAGAAAATATGATTTTAACAAGTTCTTTGAACCCGTAAAAATTGAACCGGCAAAGCTTCTTAATGATGCCGGAATCATCGGTGCTGCAATGGCTGCAAAAAATATGAGCTTATAAAAAAAACTTAAACATTTATGCCTTTTTGCCACACTGTTTGTTGTGAGACAAAAACACTTTTTCTTAAATCTTATTTAGCTTAAAACGACATTCATTAATCAATGAGATTAACTCCGGTGTTTTCCATTTTATTGACATTGCCTCAAGCAATTCGATGGCAAGACCAAATTCATTATTTCTGTAAAAATTAAGTGCGTGTTTATATAATAACCTGTAAAAATCTATTTTTTCAATTGAACAGATAACGTAGTCTGAATCTGTATATAAAATCTTGGCACGACAACCAACCTCAAAGCCTGCTGACAACAGCTCCGCCGACACAGTCCCCTGTTTTACCGTATAAGTATTGTTTGCGATATATCCGCACTTCCCAATTTTATCGCAGAAGACAGCAATGGCTTTGTTGTCATACTTATTGCCCGGTTCTTTTATCAGATGAACTTGCTTGCCAATAGTAAAAGGTTCTGCTCCGAAATAATGATTAATCCCAACAACAGTAACCAGAATATCGCTGTTAGCTTCAACAAACTGCATCAACTTTGACAAAAGTTCTTTGTCTGCATTTTCGTCTGTATGTTCTGTTGCGATTCTTAAAGACTTTTTGCAAACATCTAAAATCTTTTCAAGAACATTAGTTTTCACCGATACTTTCAGCTCTTTCCATTGCTTTGTCTATGTTAGCACAGAAATTATCCTGACCGACTGTTGAATAAAGCCCCGATTTTTTCATTGCTTTCATGGGTTGAGGATTTACGTGCGAGAATATAACGGTTATACCGTTGCTTCTGCATTTCACAACAAAATCATTAAGAGCATTGAGAGCATCAGTATCAACAGAGGGAACTGAACGCATTCTGAGGATAACACATTTTGTATATTCTTTTGTTTTTATTCCGGAAATCTGTTTTGAAACCGCAAAGAAAAGCGGACCGCACAGCTCATAAACACTTATGTATTTTTCAACAAAACGAAGTCCTGCGTCATCACCCTGATTTTCTTGCTTAACGTACTTCCATCCCTCCACCTTTGTTTCATCGCTCATACGTTTCATAAACAAAATGCAGGCAAGTACGAGTCCAACTTCAATTGCAACAACAAGATCAAAAATAACCGTAAGGGCAAAGGTTGCCACAAGAACCAGAATATCGCTCTTTGGTGAGGTCTTAACAAGATATACAAATGTTCTCCATTGACACATATTATACGCAACAGAGATAAGAATTGCGGCAATCGCGGGCATAGGAATATATTCTGCATACGGCATAAGCACAACAAGAACAACAAGCAGAACAATCGAGTGAACCATTGCCGAAACAGGTGTTTTTCCGCCGTTCTTCACGTTTGCGGCAGTTCTTGCAATTGCGCCCGTGGCAGGAATACCGCCAAACAAAGCAGATGCAATATTTCCAAGCCCCTGACCTGTCAATTCTGCATTTGAACGGTGTTTTTTGCCAACCATTCCGTCAGCAACTACGCAGGAAAGCAAGGATTCAATTCCTGCAAGCAAGGCAATTGTGACAGCATTGGGGAACATTTCTATGATTTTTGAAATGCTTATATCTGACGGTAGCGAAAAGGTTGGCAAAGAACTTTCAACATTGAAAAGTGTTCCGATTGTGTTAACGTTCATTCCGATTCCTTTTACCATAACAACACCTATCAGAACAGCAATCAAAGATGCAGGAACTTTTTCAAGGTACTTTATCTTTGGCCAGATAAAGAGTATGGCAAGACAAACTGCACCAACAATCACAGCCTCAAAATTAAATGTTGCGCCAAAATTGTGGGCAAATGCCTCCAGTTTTTCAACAGTTTCGATTGGTGCTTCACCGTTGAGATATGAAACACCGAAGAAATCCTTGAGCTGACCAACAACCAAAGTTACGGCAATACCTGCGGTAAAACCTGTTGTGATTGTAAAAGGAATAAACTTTATCAGATTCCCCAGCTTGAATATTCCCATAAGTATAAGGAGAATACCTGCCATTATTGTTGCAAGCATCAATCCGTCGGTACCATTTTTTGTTACGATTCCTGCAACAATGGTTGCAAAGGCCGCTGTGGGACCTGTGATTTGGACACTGCTCCCGCCAAAGAAGGCTGTAACAAATCCTGCAACAATTGCTGTGTAAATACCGGCTTCAGGACCGACACCCGATGCAATGGCAAGGGCGATGGACAAAGGCAATGCAATTATTGCCACTATGATACCGGCAACAACATCCTTAATAAACTGTGATGTGCTGTATCTTTTCAAATCCGTGAAAAGCATTGGCATATAATTTTTCATTTCAAAAGACTTCCTTTCAAAAATTTATCTTTACGTAAATTTGGACATCCTTCCACATTTTGGAAGAATGTCCGTTTATAGACTAAAATAATCCGGGAATATTGATTCCACCGGTGAGCTTGCTCATTTCGTCGGTTGATGATTCTTCAACTTTGTTAAGAACATCATTTACCGCAACCATAATCAAATCCTGAAGCATTTCAATATCGTCAGGGTCAACTACCTCAGATGAAAGATTAATTTCCTGAAGTTCACGCTTTCCGTTCATTTTTACCGAAACAGCTCCGCCGCCTGAGGATGCTTCATAAACCTTTTCTTCCATTTCCTCCTGCATTTTGAGCATTTGCTCCTGCATTTTCTTTGCCTGTTTGATCATTTGATTCATGTTTCCGCCGCCCATGGGCATTCCGCCTCTGAATCCACCTTTTGCCATAATAATTTCAAATCCTTTCTTAATTTATTCTTCAACAACCGTCATTTTGTCGCCCAATAGGTCTTTTTTTGCGACAATATCCATAACGCTTGCAGTTTGTCCTTCACGATTTTTCAAGTTTCCGCTTTTTGAAACAACGACCCTAAGTTCGGCACCCTGAACTGATGAAAAAATTCCTGAAAGATACTGTTTTCCTTCGGGAGTGTTGATTTTGTCATAAGCCAAATCACCTGTGAGCACAAGCTCAATTTCATCACCAAAATAAAGCGCCTGAGCATTGAACAAAAATGTATAAAGACTTTTGCTCTCCTGTTTGATTCTTCCCAATGCATCACGCCATTTTGTCCAGCTTGCCGCATTGTCAATATGCGGAGCAGCTTCCTTCAGGGGTTCTGTTGGAACAACCGTTTTTTGCTTTGGTGCTGACTGTTTCATCACAACACCGCCTGATTTCAAACCTTCCAGCTCGCGTTCAAGTTTTTCAATTTTCAGAGCAAGCTCGGAGGAATCTGCGGCATTTGCTGTTGAACACATCTTCACAATTGCCATTTCAACAGCAACATTGGGGGCAGACATCTTTTTTGTCTGCAAAAGAAAGTCGCCAAGGATTGAAATGGTTGATATTATTCTGTCAACAGAATATTTTTCGGACTGCTGTTTATATTTTTCAATAACCTCATCTGTTTTTTCAAGAATATCATTGGGGGAATCGGTTGATTTGCAAATCATCAATGCTCTGAAATGGGAAATCATTTCCTCAATGAAGTTTGGTGCTTCCTTCCCCTTCTTCAAGAATTCATCCGCAATGTTGAGGGCTGTTTTTGTGTCAGAATCCGCTATGCTGTCGCATATTGAAAACAGAACTCTTCTGTCAGCCACGCCAACAATGTCAACAACATCGTCATACCTCAATTCGCCTTTTGCAAAGGCAACACACTGGTCAAGAATGCTGAGGCCGTCACGCATTGAACCGTCGGCAAGCTCTGAAACAAGCTCAAGAGCGTCCGGCGTGATTTCAATTTTTTCTGATTTCACAATATGCCTGAGACGGCGTTCAATATCGTCAATGCCGATTCTTCTGAAATCAAATCTCTGACACCTTGAATGTATTGTTGCAGGAATTTTGTGAGGCTCGGTTGTTGCCAGAATAAAAATAACATGGCCGGGAGGCTCCTCCAATGTTTTCAACAAAGCATTGAAGGCCTCTGTTGTGAGCATGTGAGCTTCGTCCACAATATAAACTTTATATTTACATCCCGTGGGACTGTAAATAACTTCATCACGAATTTCACGAATATTGTCAATACCACTATTGCTGGCAGCGTCCATTTCATAAACATCAAGGATGCTTCCGTCGAGAATCCCCTGACAGCTTTCACATTCATTGCAGGGATTCCCGTCTTTTGAGTTTGTGCAGTTTACCGCACGGGAAAAAATCTTTGCTGACGAGGTTTTTCCTGTTCCTCTTGTTCCGCAAAACAAATAAGCATGAGCAATTCTGCCTGATACGATACTGTTTTTCAGCGTATCGGACACATGATCCTGACCGACAACATCTTCAAACACAAGGGGTCTCCACTTTCGGTAAAGAGCCTGATATTTTTCAGCCATTTGTTTCACCTCACAAAAAAATAAAGCTATGTGCTTGAGTTCGAAACAAAAACACCTTCGTTACTTAACCGCTCAACTCAGACTCGGCACCCCTGCGGCACATCAAAAAGAACTGCTTAACGCTGCTGCATTCCTGCCCTGACGTGGTTCACAGGTTTTAATTGCGCAGGACCGAAATCGTCAACATTGACCAAGTTAAGGCAGACAAGACGAATTTGCTCCTCAGCTCAAGTTTTCATCCCCACTATAGCGGATTGTGGGTTACAAGGTACCGCTAACACCCCGATTTAACATAGCTAAAAAATTATAGCATAAAAAAGTGTTAATGTCAAGTATTTTTAACCCAAAAGAACATCTTTACGGTGAAGCATTTCATCAATACGTTCGATGTAATCTTTGGGTTCTTTCACATTAAAAATTCTTTCAATTCTGTCGGTAGCTCTGTCAACTGTTTTGGTAACACCACCGCATCCCAGAGAAATTATAGTCTGCACTTCTTCCATTATATAGATATTATACAGACTTTCGGTACCCGGCTTTGCATAGCCCACATTTTCAAGATTCCCCAGCATATTCTTTTGTCTGTATAAATAATAAGGATTTTTTCCGTTTGAAGTTATTGTGTGATAGGCAAAATCCACCATTTCAGCAACCTTTGTATCATCGCTGAGATTATAATCCATCAATGTTTCATTAAGCCTTGATGAACGCTTGACACTCATTGTATGAACGGTTGTGTTTTCGGGATTGAGCCTTTCAACATCTTCAACTGTGTACTTGAACATATCAACCGTCTCTCCGGGGAGTCCTGCGATTAAATCCATATTGATACAGTCAATTCCGCAGTCCCTTGCCATAAAATAAGCCTCTCGGATTTGTTCGGGCGTGTGGTTTCGTCCGATAACTTCCAGGGTTTTCCGGTTCATTGACTGTGGATTTATGCTGATTCGGTTAATTTCGTATTGTTTTATGGTTTTCAGCTTATCCACGGTTATTGTATCGGGACGTCCTGCCTCAACAGTAAATTCCTTGTTTTTTGATAAATCAAACTCCGAAAAAACAGCATCAAACAAAAAAGCCAGTTGTTCTGCACTCAAGGTTGTGGGTGTTCCGCCACCTATATATACACTTTCAACTATATTTTTGTTTTGCTTTATAATATTGGCGGTATATTTAATTTCTTTTTTTAAACATTCAAGATAATCGGGGATATATTTTGCACTGCTTGCAACGCTGTTGCTCACAAAGGAACAATACAGGCACCGTGTGGGACAAAAGGGAATTCCTATATAAATACTGATGCCTTTTTTGTCCATAGAGTCAATTATGGGGAGCTCTATCTCGGCAACTCTGACGGCAAGCTCTGCCTTTTCACGGGTTGCTCCGAATTCATTAATGAAATATTCAACTGTGTCACGGGCTGATAAACCCGATTTCATTTGTTTGCAGGCAATTTTGACAGGACGGATTCCGGTCAGAATCCCCCACGGACTTTTCACTTCGCTCATGATAAATAAGGATTTTCCTTTCTTTCTGCTCCGATTGTTGTCGCCAAGCCGTGACCTGGATAAACCTGAGTTTCATCGGGCAATGCAAGTATTTTTTCTTTTATTGACTTTATTTCCGTTGCAAAATCTCCAAGGGGAAAATCAAACCTGCCGATTGAACCCTGAAAGAGTGTATCGCCCGAAATCAGAATGTTATCAAAATAATAGCATACTCCGCCAACAGTGTGTCCGGGAGTGTGTATAATTCTGATTTTTGTATCGCAAAATTCCATTATATCCTCCCCGTTAACAAGAACATCTGCATACACCTCAGGCAATGGCTCAAACGTCAAATTAAGAGCGCTGTCATTCAGATATTTTTCTTCATCCTTATGTATGACAATCTTTGCTCCTGTTTTTGTTTTCAGTTCAGACAATGCTCCGATATGATCAAAATGCCCGTGGGTCAGAAAAATGTATTCAAGTTCAAGCCCGTTTTCCGCAAGAAACTTTAAAATTCGTTCCGCTTCAGCAGGCGCATCAAACAAAGCCGCCTTATGTGAGTTTTTGTCAAAAAGGATATATGAGTTGACCCCCATATAACCCAAGGTCATACATTTTAGTTCCATAAAGAATCCTCCGTAAAAAACTTTTGTCAAGCTAAAGCCGCAGGGTCACTGACGCCTGCGGACTACTGATTGAATTCCTTCAATTTGTTTTAATTTTTTTATTGCATTTTCAAGATGCTCGGTGTTTTTAACCTCAATTGAAATCTCAATTATTGCAACATTATTCTTGGCCGTTCTTGCATTAAGACTCTTTATGGGTGTCCGCAAATCGGCTGTTACACCCGTAATGTCAACAAGCAAGGAGTTTCGGTCAATTGCAGTAAGACAAAGCAATGCCTGAAAATCACTTTCAAACTGCTGAGCCCAGCAAACATTAATGAAACGGTGTTCCTCCTCGGAAAACTTGGCATTGGTGATATTTATGCAGTCTGTTCTGTGGACAGCAACACCTCTGCCTCTTGTGACATAACCAACAATCCTATCACCGGGGACAGGGCTGCAACAATGAGAAATTCTCACAAGGCAATTATCAATTCCTTCAACAATAACACCGCTTGTATTTGACTTTCCTTTTGTTTTGACAACAAACTGTTCGGTAACATCCGAAATAGCGTTTTTGCTTGCCATATCACGCTTGCAGTTATCCTTGAATTTTGCAAGATATTTTCCTGCACTTGAGCCACCGTAACCCAAGGTTGCAAACATATCGTCGGTTTGTTTGAATCCGTATCTTGAAAGAAGCGCCTCAATCATTTCTGAATTATTGATGTATGATACGGGAATATTTGATTTTTTCAATTCCTTTTCAAAAATATCTTTACCTTTGATAATATTTTCATCACGGTTTTCTTTTTTTAGCCATTGGTTAATCTTATTTCTTGCCTGAGAAGTTCTTGCAATCTTCAGCCAGTCAAGATTGGGCCCACGTGATGCATTTGAGGTGTGAATCTCTATAATATCACCGTTCTGGAGAATATAATCAAGTGTAACAATTTTTCCGTTGACCTTTGCACCCTGCATTTTATTACCCACAGCGCTGTGAATTGCATATGCAAAGTCAATGGGCGTTGAACCTGCGGGAAGGCTGATAACATCGCCTTTTGGCGTGAACACAAAAACCTCATCGCTGAACATATCTATTTTCAGCGTCTGCATAAAGTCTTCGGCATTGGTCATATCTTTTTGGATTTCAAGAAGCTGTTTTATCCATTCAAGCTTGCCGTCAATATCGGATTTACCGCTAACGCCTTCTTTATATTTCCAATGCGCCGCAATACCGTTTTCTGCAGTTCGGTGCATTTCCCATGTACGTATCTGAATTTCGAAGGGTGTTCCGTTTGGACCGATTACAGTTGAATGAAGTGACTGGTACATATTGGGCTTTGGCATTGCCATATAGTCCTTGAATCTGCCCGGAATCGGCATAAAAAAATCATGCACCATACCAAGAACCGCATAACAATCCGCATCGGTATTCACAATAATACGCACTGCAAACAAATCATAAAGTTCATCCATCGTTTTATTCTGCATGAACATTTTACGGTAAATGCTGTAAAAATGTTTGGCTCTGCCTTCAACATGGGCGTCAATTCCAAACTCCACAAGACGTTTTTTCAGTACGTCTATTATATCAAGGATATACTGTTCACGCTCGCCACGCTTCT
>JAZRMZ010000024.1:0-5538 GCA_045647905.1 Clostridia bacterium | reverse complement strand
TTATCTCGGTTCGCTTTACTCCGTAAGTTTCAAGAACTTTTACCGGCATTTCAAATTCAAATAATTCAAACCCCGGCATCGTATCGCAACCAACATCTATTAGAATTTTTTTATTTTATATTCGATCAAAAAAACAATAGTGCAATAGGCAACTCCATATTTCAACCATCATTCTCCAAACGCCTTATCTGTATATTCGCCCTGATAATCATATAAAGTGCCATACCATGCACAACCACACATACGGTTATCCCCGTGATTTTTCTTGTTATTATTATCTTCCGCAAATCATTTTCTCTGCCGAATATACTACTCAACGCCGATTCAAGAGAAATCAGCGAAACAACCGCCGAAACAAAGCTGATCGCCTTTGCCGCCGAAAGAATGGGACTGTCATAACGTCTGTACTTCACAATGCTGACAACCGCCCATATTATTGCCGCAAAAGTATAAACCGCCATTGCCGCAGCATAAACATAGCTGTGTTCAAGCTCCCTGTTTTGATGTATGACATAATACACAAGAACAACAAGGGCAAGATTCAAAAACAGCATCATTATTCCGCAAAACCGATAACGGCGGTATTCCTGCAAGAGATTTTTCCCATGCACCTCCGGCGTGTTTTTCAACACAAAAATGCGCATCACAATCAAAGTCAGATAATATGCCGCCAAAGCATAAAACCAGTATGCCCTGAAGAAAAGCCCCGACGCCACCATGGCAAGAACATACAAAATATTCAGCGAAACCGACCCCAAAAGGGAGAGTCGGACTCTCCGCCCAACATCCTCAATAAGCCGTTTTATTAATCTGCTTTTGAGTATTTTTTCAAAAATCCTTACTCACTCCTTTGCCTTTTCGTTTCACATATTAACAGTTTTCCGCACACGCACCATATGTATACATCAGCAAAAACGAAGAAGGCCATCAAATGAGCAAATACTTATTTCATTATTCCGCTTTTATCAAAAAACTTCGCAAGAACAATCCCCACAATCAAACCAATCAAGCCCTGAAGACCGTTGAATGCAAGGCTGACTGCCGCCGCCGCAAAACCGCCGTATATAACGGTTTCAAAAGCAAAATACCCCAAAACCATTATAAGTTCCGCAACAACCGCACCAATTATCCTTGAAAACAAAAGTCCTGTTCTTCCCTTCAGCCATTTTGCAAAAAAACATACAGTCAAAGCCATAACGCCTTTAATAATAAAAGTTGCAGGCGCATAAACACCATATGCCAAAAGCAAATCCGCAAGCATTGACCCGATTGCCGCCGCAAAGAAGCCGTACAGGGGCGACATCATCCAACCCGAAAGCAGAACAATGCTATCTCCAAGATTAACATAACCCTTTGGTGACGGAATTTTTATTATCATGGTCGCAACACACACAAGCGCCGCAAACAAAGCCGCCATTATCACCTTTTTTGTTTTCATAACAAACCATCTCCTTTTACTTTTAAAATAATTATACATTAAATTTCAACAAATATCAACCATTAAATCTCTTTTTTATTCTATCAAATATCACACACAATACAATTGTAATCGCCATTGCAGGAATTGTGCTTCCGGCACTACAATCAACCTTCATCAAAAGTCTGTATGTCGCAAAACCCAAAATCCATACAACAATATTACCCAAATCAACAGCTTTGGTGATACTGTCTTTTTTCAGGATAAAAAAATCTGCAATCTGAACCGCAATCATGGGTGCAAAAACCGAACCGATAAAATACAAAAAATCTGTAATATTTCCCAAATTACAGAACAACGCCCCCATTGTTCCCAAAACAACAGCAAGAATTGCAATCCATTTTCCGCTAACCTTGTCCGAAAAAACTTCAGCCGACACCCCTGCCGAATACGCATCAAGAAAAGTGGTTGTAACCGTTGACAAAACAACAATAACCAACCCTGCCGTTCCCAAACCGGCCGAAACCATTATCTGTGCAATGTCTCCCGTTCCTGCAAACATTGCTGCACCCATACCTATGACATACATCCAACCGCTCACAATTCCGTATGTAACTGCCGAAACCGCCGTTGCCATCACAGGTTTTTCTGCTTCACGGCTATAATCACTTATCAGAGGCAGCCACGAAAGAGGCATTGCAACAGACATCTCCACAGCAGCACCAAACGACAATGGTGCTTCACCACTCACCACCGTACCGTTCTGCCCAAACACCGCAAAACTCAGCATAACCGTAACAGCAAAAAGTCCTGCCATCGCCGCAACATTTAACTTTTTCAGGCTTTTTATGCCAATCAACAGCCACACAACAATAAGCCCGCCAATTACCAATACCCAAACCCATTGTCGAGCCACAAATATACCGTTTGCAGCAGCCGCTCCGTCAAAAATCATTATCCCCGTCCATCCCACAAGCTGAAAAACATTCAACAAAGCAAAAACCAAGCTTCCCTTTTGACCAAAACTCATTCTCACGGTCTCCATGGCACTGAGCCGTTTTCTGCCTCCCATATAACCCGCAAGAAAAAGCAGTATGCACCCAATTATGTGCCCCGTCACAATTGCCGCAAACCCCTTTTTCAATCCAAGTGGAGCAAAATATGTACCCGTTAAAATCTCCGCAAGCGAAATCGCCGCTCCAAACCAGATTAGTCCGTTTTCAAATACCGATGTTCTTTTCATTCACTTACGCCTCTTTTCCAAATCTCAAAATTATGCATCATCGGTCCTGACCCCTTTCCAAGATTCAATTGTGCCGCCAACGCCCCCGTGAGAAATTCCTTTGCTCGCTCCACCGCATCATCAAGTGAATAGCCCTTTGCCAAATTTGATGCAATGGCCGACGACAGCGTGCATCCCGTGCCGTGAGTATTGGGATTCTCAATTCTTCGTCCCTCAAACCATTTATATTCACCGTCACGGTAAAGCAGGTCGTTGGCATCATTCACCGAATGTCCGCCCTTAATCAAAACCGCCGTCCCAAAAGCCTCAGAAATCGCCTTTGCAGCTTTTATCATATCTCCGCTTTTTTTAATGTCTTTGCCCCAAAGCACCTGCGCTTCGGGAATATTGGGAGTTATCATGTTTGCAATGGGTAAAATCCGTTCCTTCAACGTCTCAACCGCATCACTTTTCAACAGCGTTGAACCGCTTGTTGAAACCATAACCGGGTCAACAACAATATTCTCCGCACCATAAAAAACCAACCGCTCCGCAATCACTTCAATCAACTCTGCCGATGCCACCATTCCGATTTTCACGCTGTCCGGTCTGATGTCCGTGAACACCGCATCAATCTGTTTTTCCACCATCTCCGCAGGCACCTGAAAAATCCCCGTAACCCCCATCGTGTTCTGTGCCGTAAGTGCCGTAACAACACTCATTGCATAAACCCCGTTAACGGTCATCGTCTTTATATCTGCCTGAATTCCCGCACCTCCGCTTGAATCACTTCCCGCAATCGTTAATACCTTTTTCACTCTCTCATCTCCTTAAGCCTTTTCAGAAGTATCTCCGTCTCTTTTCTGGCATCCTTTGCCTGCATAATTGCAGAAATCACGCATATTCCGCAGACTCGAATCCCTCTAAGCACGTCAATATTATGCACATTCAGCCCACCAATTGCATTCACAGGGATAGGAACCGCCCTGCAAATTTCATCAAGAGTCTCTTTGGGGGTAATCACGGTTTTCACCTTTGTTTTTGTGGGAAAAATCGCCCCCACACCAAGATAATCAGCCCCCTGCCCGTAGGCTTCCTTTGCCTGTTCAACCGTCTTTGCCGTGGCCCCCACAATCATCTTTTCACCAACAATTGACCTTGCAATACAAACCGGCATATCACTCTGTCCCAGATGAACTCCCTCAGCACCTATGGCCATTGCAACATCAATGCGGTCATCAACAATCAACGGCACACCATATTTCATCGTAAGCTCATGAACCTTTTGCGCAAGGCTTATGTATTCTCTTGTGGTCTTTTCCTTTTCCCGAATCTGAACCATTGACACCCCACCCAAAAGTGCAGCGTCAACTATGTGTAAAAACTCATTTTCCTCAAAACCGTTGCTGTCTGTAATAAAATAAAGACTCGTATCAAACTTCCTCAACTTTTCTCACCTCAATCTTTAATCTTTTTTCAATTGTTTCAGCCGTCAGCGTTGACAGATTATCCATGAACTTAACAAAAAAACTTCCGTTTCCTGCTTCGGTATATGCTAATTCACCGCAAATCCCCATAACACCACAAGCCGTCACTGCAGCTTCAAAACCATCACCTGCCGTAATATAACAACTGCAAAGAGCACCGAGCATACACCCCGTCCCCGTAACTCCCGACATCTGTGAACTGCCATTTTTAATTACTCCAACAATCCTGCCGTCTGTTATAATGTCCCACGCACCGCTGGCAAGAATAACGGCTTTATGCCTCCTTGCCAGCCGTATGCAAATATCGCTCATTTCCCAAGCATCAAGTTTTTCGGAATCAACTCCTCCGGCACAATATTCCGCATCAAACAAAGCCTTTATTTCGGAATAATTGCCTTTAATCACAGCAGGACAGTTTTTGTCAATAATTCCCCTTGCAAAACTTCGTCGCAAAGGCGAGCAGGCAACCCCAACAGAATCCAGAACAACAGGGATGTTTTCATTTTTTGCAACCTCCACCGATATTTTCATGGCTTCCATACGGCTCTCACATATATTCCCCAAATTCAGCATAAACGCTTTTGCCGTTTTGGTTATTTGTGCAACCTCCTGAGGATGTTCTGCCATAATAGGACTTGCCCCCACCGCCAGAACAGCATTTGCACATTGATTTATTGATATTGGATTTGTAATCGAATGAATCAGTGGTCTCTTTTCTTTCACCTCCCGCCTTATTTCGTTAATTCTTTCCAACATCATTCACGTCACCCTCCCTGATTTTTTTATAATGAATGTACCGCATGAGGCAGTTGCGTTAAAGCAAAGTTGCACAAAAAACGTAATTGTCATTCTGAGCGAAGCACCAGCGTAGTCAAAGAATCTTCGCCTCTCACTCAGGGAGAGGTGTCGTGGCAATGCCACGACGGAGAGGGTTCCAGACCCAATCACACTTCACTCAGGATGACATTTTTGTTAATTTACACCATAACCTTACCTAACGCAGCAGTCCTCTTTCACCGACATTTATTATTTATAATTATATAAACAACAGCAACAACTTCAAAGCAAATCATCAGCACCCAGGAAAGATATGACCAAAAGGGCGAAGCCATATTGAAAATACCTGTGAGAATTTCAATCACCAAAAAACATATCCCCCCCAATGCCGCAATTGTAACGCCCGAAGAAATATAACCGCTGTTGTCTGTATAGCTTTTTTCACCAAGCATATTCTGCATTTTTTCAATTATGCCGGCTTTGGCAAGCTTTCTCAAAAAGACAAAAGCTATACTTCCGCCAATTAGTGTTCCGCATACAAAGGAAGGCACATAAAACAGCCATGTAAGCCCCCTCTTTCCCCCCCACAGCGTCATTACAGGGTATGGACAAACAAAAACCCCCACACAACCCCC
>JAZRMZ010000023.1:0-7349 GCA_045647905.1 Clostridia bacterium | reverse complement strand
TCAAGGGGCTGAAACAGGCATTGCGGGCTCAGCTTCTGCTGATGAAAATGTAGCCGGTGTCGGCACAGCATTTTCGGATATTGTCGGAACAAATTATGAAAGTCCTGTACGCTTTTTGAATGCTCTTGGAATAATGAACGGATACCCCGACGGGACTTTTCGTTCGGAAAATGAAATTACAAGAGCTGAATTTACAAAAATTGCTGCAAAGCTTTACGGTATGACGGTCACGAATTCTTCGCCGACCTTCAGTGATGTAGCGGAAGACCACTGGGCATATCAGTATATTGAAACAATGGCTTCGGCAAAAGTAATTGACGGTGTCGGAAACGGAAGATTTGCTCCTGATGATATTATAACAACAAATCAAACGGTTAAAATTCTTGTTGCGCTTTTGGGCTACAGGGAGATAGCAGAGTTCAGCGGCGGTTATCCCGACGGTTATGTGAAAATTGCCAATCAGCTGAAGCTTTATAAGGGCGCTGGCGAAATGGGCGAAAACATTACAAGAGGTCAGATTGCAATTATGGTAAAGAACGCTGTTGAAACAGATGTGCTGAGACAGACAATTTACGGTGAAACATCAGAAGCCTCAACTACTCCCGGTGTGACCTTGCTTTCTGAAAACTTAGATATTTACAAGGAGGAAGGTGTTGTTGACGCTGTAAGAGGCACATCCCTTACTAATTCAAATGATGAAGGCGACAGCACCTATCTCACAATAAACGGCAAGGAATATTTTTCAAAGATAGACAATATTGAGAGCTTTTTCGGTTCTTATGTGGATTTTTGGTATTATAAGAGTGAGAATAAGCCCTACGAAATTCTTTTGATGGTATTGGACAATTCCAACACGATAGTGGAGATTGATGCTGAAGATATTATATCGGCAAACAGCCATGAGGTTGAATACTATGACGGTGAGAAGAAGAAAAGAGTGTCAATATCTGATTCGGCAGATGTTATTTATAACGGTTTTGCTCTGAGAGATTACACTGACGACGACCTCAGACCTTTTGACGGAGGAATACGGCTTATTGATAACGACGATGACAATGTTTTTGATGTTTATATAGTAAACAAAATTGATACATACGTTGTCAACCGTGTGAATCCTGCAAAAAATATCATAAGCGTAAAAAATGCATCAAGTGTTATTGAGCTTAATGAAGGTTATGATATGATAACCCTTACCAATGCATACACCGGCATAGAGGCTGAAATCGTGGACATAAAGGAATGGGATGTTCTTTCTGTCACAGAGAGCTATACAGAAAAGGGCTCAAAGTATTATGACATACTTATTTCGGACAGGTGTATTGACGGAACGCTGGAAACCGTAGGTGACGATTATCTTGTCATAGAAGGTGAAAAATATGAAACTGTTCCGACCTTTGATTTTTCAGAGGTTCAGCCCGGTGACGAAGGCGTGTTCTATGCAGATGCGTACAACAGAATTGCGGCGTATGACGGAAGTGCTGTACGTGAAGGTGAGTACGGATTTTTGAAAGCAATGAAGGTGACAGAAGGAATTTCTCCGATAATGCAGTTCAGAATTTTTACAGCTGACGGTTCTTTTGTGAATCTTGATGCGCACAAGAAAAAGTTTAAAATAGACGGAATAAAATATACGGATGATGATTTTGTTTCTGTTTCTGCACACTTGAAGAGAAATGATTATATTGCTGATTCTGTGGCACAGCCCGTGAAGTTTGTCAGAGACGGTCAAAATCGGATTACATCAATTGATACAGTTTATGTAGGTGACGAAGGCGAAGATAGTTTTAGCTGTGATTCACCGATGACGACCCGTTATTGGAAACACACCGGCATTATGACAGTTGTTGCAACGGGCGGTGAGCAGGTTGCAGTAGGCAGTGATACGGTGATGTTAAGAATACCTGCGGACATATACGCAGAGGAGGACTTTGAAATAGTAAGTACTGCATCACTCAGCTCGGATTCACAGTATTCTGCAGCAGTTTATGACAGCGGTGCAGAGAAGATTGCGGGACTTTTGATTTTGGGTGGAGCCGAGACTGTTGAGGCAGTTGCTGGAAACAGACTTATGCTTGTTGAAGAGGTTGTTGTTTCTTTGAATGAAGAAGGCGAAATTGTTGCAAAGGTGTGCGGACTTTATCACGGAAACAGAGTTGAATTCAGCGAGAAGGAACAGGGAATTATTGATGCTGACGATATAGCGTGCGGAGATGTTATATCACTTTCGCTTACGCCCGGAAATCTCATAAAGAGTTATACAAAAAGATGGTATAAGGATGGTATACCCGAAGGCGTTACTGCCAGAGCGGTGTCACCTGATGAACCTTATGGATGTCTTTCGGGAACCAATGATGAGCTTTGTCTGGTGTACGGCAGGGTTCTTACGATGAAGGACAATATTATTACCGTCGGTCCTGAGGATAATGAGGCATACGCACCCATTGTTGTCAGTCTGTATTCGCCTGAACTGAAGATTTATCGTTATGACAGCGAAGAGGAAAAAATCTATACGGCTTCTCCGGACGAAATATTTGATGCAGCAAGCTCCGGGAATTCAAGAGCTTCAAGGGTTCTCGTTCGTATCAGTTGCAGACAGGAATATGAACTTATTATATTTGACTGAAGTGAAAGGAGTATAAATATATGAAATTAAGAATTTTCAGTATATGCCTGTGTCTGGTTTTTTGCTTGTCTTTTTTAAACACAAGTGCAAGCAATACAGAATTTACCGATATTTCTGTTGATTACGACAGAACAACAGGCGCTGTAAGTATAAGTGGTAAGGCTCCTTTTGCGGAGAATTTGTCTGAACCGGTACGGCTTGTGGTATTAAAGCCGGAAACGGACATAGAAAAGCTCATAAGCGGTGAAGAAACATTTATGACCTGCGGTGTCCACGTTGATGAGGTTATGCTTGAGGAAACTACATTTTCCTTTGGGGATTTTGTTATTCCCACAAGTTATGATGCCGGTAAGTATATTGTGCGTATAACAACGGATAATGTGGTATACAGCGGGTCAATTCCCGTTGCTACCGTGGAACAGGCAACAGCGCTTTTGAACGACGCAAGCGGTGCAGAAATACAAGACTATATAGAAATGTACAACGATGTATACGGTCTTGATATAGGTGACAAGAGCATTTACGGACAATTTGACAGCAAAGGAACAGAATATGTGTTGTCAAAACTTGCCAACAAAACATATAGCGACCTTGACGGATTTAAGGACGAATTTGAAATGTATACAGATATTTACAAAGTAAAGAAAGGTCCGTGGGGAACGCTTGAAGATGTTATAATTCCTGATGCAACCCTGCTTGGTCTCAATCTTAATAAGTATGATTTGCTTTCTGAAAGCGAACAGGACAAAGTTTTCAAAGAGCTTGTGGGAAATCTCTATGAAAGCGATACAGAATTTAAAGAAGCCTTTGACAGTGCTGTGAAGGAGGCTGCTAAACGCACAGAGCCATCGGGCGGCTCAACTGGCGGAAGAGGCTCGGGAAATACTGTGAGCTGGTCGGGGAATCCATCTGCTTCTGAGCCGGCAAAGCCGGAAGCACCTTTTGTGGATTTAACAAATCATTTGTGGGCGGAAGACAGCATCATAAATCTTTATAACAAGGGGATTATAAACGGTAAGGCGGACAGAGTATTTGCTCCTGAGGACTGTCTCACAAGAGCGGAGGCGGTGAAAATACTGGTGCTTGCTTTTGGCGGAGTTGACAGTAATGCTGAATGTGATTTTGGGGATGTTGACAAATCTTCGTGGATGTATCCATATATTGCAACGGCATTTGAAAAAGGAATCATAAAGGGTTATGAAAACGGCAATGCAGGAGCTGATGATAATATTACCCGCGAGGATTTCTGCGTGATGATTCTGCGTGCTGCGGATAATGGAGGCATTGTTCTCAAGACATCCTCTGATGAGATAGTTTTCAGTGACAGCGAAGATATTTCTTCATATGCCAAAGAGGCGGTAAAAACTCTTCAAATGGCCGGTGTGATAAATGGTATGGGTGAGAAGAAATTTCTTCCCCAAGCATATACAACAAGAGCACAGGCTGCAAAGATTGTTTCAGGTCTGATATACTAATTGCGGAGGTGCGCACATTGAAAACTTTGAAAATATCGGTATTCATATGTACGATTTTGGCGTTATTCCTTTCTCTGTCCGCTATGGCGGCAGAGTTCCCCGTAACGAAAACGGAGCTTACTAACGTGGCTCAGAACAAACCAATAACATCAAGCGACCCGGATACACATACCATATCGGGGTGGGAAGTGTCTAATCTCACGGACGGAGACAGAACAAGCTATACGGTTTCGGAGTTCGGTGCGGAAAGAGCCGGAAAGGAATCTTTTACAATAGATCTTCTCAGGAGATACAAGGTTCAGAAAATTGAGCTTTTTGACCGTTATGATTATGATGCGCCGGACGGACGCAGGTTTATTGATGTTATTGCGGCAAACAATCCGGATTTTTCGGATGCTGTAACTCTCGGAAGTCTTGGGGAAAAGAATGATGATATATTTCCCCATCAAGGTGGGTTTACGGTTGTGACCGACGGAGAGAATGCGTACAGATATGTAAAAATTCAACGAACGGGAAGCGGTGATTATCAGTATGCTGAAATAAAAGTCTGGGCAAACCAGACTGCTACCGATATTGCAAGAGGAACAGGTGCGGAAAATATTATAAGCGATGCGCTTTCGGATGATGGTCATTGGGTTTATGATTTTGCATTGCCTGAAGCTGCGTTTGACGGAAATACCGCAACCTGCTGGCTTGAAGATGGAAATGCATACAGATATATGAGAGTTGACCTTGGAGAGAAACGTCATATAGGTATGATTGAAATGTCGGGAAGGGATTTTACTGTAAATAACAGTCAGGACGATTACTGGAGCAGAAGCTACATCAATATTTACGGAAGCAACACAGGCAGCACAGCAAGCAGTATTTTCGATGTTTACAGTGCACCGGACGAAGCTGCGGTTGCCTCGGAGGGCTTTCAGAGACTGATAAAATTGGGAAGTATGGCGAATGCCATAGACAGCGAGGTACCCTTTCCTGCAGTATATGTACCTGCCGGAAATGAAACACTTTACGGCAAAGCGGGAAAATTCAGTGCCACTGTTGATGACAGCCGTGCATACAGATATTTTACATACAAAAAAAGTGTGTCCACGGGCGCGGCTCTTTCAACTTTTTCCTTGTATGAAATTAATCCTGTTGTAAATGATGTTGACCTTTCTGATGGCTTGCTTACTATAAACTTCAGCGATGAAATGAATGCTGATACAGTTAGTTCTTCGAGCGTATATCTCACAGCCGACAACGGCGATGTTCTCAATGCGAATGTGGCTAAAAAGGATGAATATATCTACACAGTTGATATTTCCAAGGCAAACAAGGAGCTTTCATATACCCTTACCATTGAAAATACAATCAAAAACAAAAAGAATGTTGCTCTTGCTGAATCTGTGAAAATAGATTATGAAACTCTTTCGGCACTTGCGGTAAATTCTGTGACATTGCACGAATCTGTTGACGGAAGCGGCAGCAGTATAGATAATTTTCATAATCTGACCGAAGCGTCAGTGAAGGCGAATATATCAAACTTTTCTTCGGGAAAACAGAGAGTGGTTGTATGTGCTGCACAGTACACATCAACAGGTATACTCAAAAATACCGAATGGGAAGATGCGGAAATTGAGTCAGGGTCTACCAAGGAGATAGTTATGCCGTTTTCCATAGACCCGAAGCTTTATGATTCCGAGATAAAGGTTTTTGTTTGGAAAAGTGATTCCTTGTCACCTCTTGCACAAGGGAAGGTTTACAAGGGTAATATCAAAAACATTTATGTCTCTGCGGAAAACGGAAATGATTCGGCGGCAGGAACTCTCGATAAGCCCTTTGCGACAATTGAAAGAGCACAGAGCGAAATCAGAACCTTCAACAGCGGTATGTCAGAGGATGTAAATGTTTATCTTATGGAAGGTACATACGAGCTTGACGACACGCTCACCTTTACGGAAGACGACGGAGGCAAGAACGGATGCTTCGTAAATTATCGGGCATATAACAACGAAAATGTTGTGGTTTCAGGCGGAAGCAAAATCGAGGGTTTTTCGGATGAAGACGGTGACGGGATTTATTCCGCATATGTGACTGACGATGATATAACCACCATACGTGAGCTGTATATAAATGGCAATAAGGCCGTAAGAGCAAAGAGTGAAACAAAAATCAGCCCGATTTCAATGTATGAGGTTGACGGAAAGAAGCTTGGGTATTACGTAAATTCATCGGACATTGGACTGTTTTCGAATCCTGAGGATATGCAGTTTCATTATTCGAGAGGCTGGTCTTCGGTTTCAATAAATGTAAAAAGTCTTTCCGATGCAGGAAATGGGCAAACCCTTGTCCTGATGGATGATATTCCTTTTGAGCTTATGACGACTTTTGAGCCGGATGAAAGCACATCTTCTCCTGTTGACGGAAAATTATATCACATATTCTGGTTCACACAGCAGAATAAGTTCTATGCGGAAAATGCATTGGAGCTTTTGGATACAGAAGGTGAATTCTATTTTGATAAAAAGGCGAGAGTTTTATACTACAAGCCATTTGAAAATGAAAATATGGAAAGTGCTTCCGTGTATGCGCCCAGACTTGATGAACTTGTGAGAATAAAGGGCAGTGACCTTGACAACAAGGTGAAAAACATAAGTTTTGACGGTATCACATTTGCACATGCAACCAACACAGACTTCGACAAAGGTTTTCTCGGAGATCAGGCTCAGACGCAGATTGTGTTTGAGGTGCCTGGATCTGCATATGCTCCGGGGAATATAATAGTTGATGCGAACATAACAGTTGCGGCAGCTGAAAATATTCAATTTGAAAACAGTGTATTCACGGGTCTTGCAAAGGTTGCCATTGGACTTTATGACGGTGCTGAAAACGTTTTGATAAACGGAAATGCATTCAGCGACATCGGTGACTCTGCTATAACTGTCGGAACTCCACAGGACGCTTATATGGAGGATATGACAGACGGAAAAAATGTTGCATACAACAAAAAGGTTACTTCGACTGTAAACGAAATAGGAAATTATGCCGCTTATGCCAATGATGGTGACGACCTGAGAGGTTGGAATATTTATGATGAGCGGACATATGTTTCGGGTGTTACAAATTACACGGATGAATACTGGCAGGTTGATTTGGAAAAACCATATGAAATTGATAAAATCATATTAAAACAAAGAGCAACAAAGTCTGAGAGAACGGATTTTGAAGTTCTTGCATCAAACGATGAAGATTTTTCCAATTATACT
>JAZRMZ010000022.1:0-20675 GCA_045647905.1 Clostridia bacterium | reverse complement strand
CGTCATGCTGAGCGCAAGCGAAGCATCTTATAATAACAAAAACACAAAACCGACACTTGAAAAAGTGTCGGTTTTGCTTGTCAACATTAAACTTTACCTGACTTTTCTATCGTAATATTTCTCTGACAAAAAGCAGGAAATAAACAATGAAAAGCAGAAAAGAATAATACCAAAAATATTTCCTATTTCTTCAAACATAAAATCAAATATATGTACAAATGAAAAAATCCATAAGTAAATATTCTGACTCAATATTATCCGAAAAGCTATTATTATAAACACTGTAATTATGATTGATACCGTATTCAAAAGATAATAATCAAACGAATCATTAACTGAAATATACAAATGCCTCATCATATATCCGTTGTAAATCATAAATACAATAAATATACAAAACTGAAGAACTCTGGCTGTATTTGATGTTTCTGCCATATCCGAATTTACCATAAAATAATTGAAAAGTGCAGAACACACAACAGAACCAAACAATAATTCCTTTACTCTCTTTAAAATAATTGCAATCATTTTTTCCACCGTCTTACCATTGTTGCCTTTTATGCTAATATTTTACATTATTTTCTAAAAAAAATCAATACATAATTTAAACAAATATTTTAAACCAAATCTTCACATTTATCTGTCATTTTGTAGAAAACATCGCAAATTTCATCATTTTTCGCCAAATTTTCTGAAAATGCGCTTGCGCTCCCTGCGGAGATGCCCATTATAAATGCATCTTTAAAATTTTCTGATTTTTCATATTCAAAAATGAATCCCGCAACGGCAGAATCTCCTGCTCCGGTGGTGTTTATAACCTTTCCCTTTGGTGCTTGGGAATAAAAAACCTGTCCGTCCTCACAGACAAAAATTCCTCCGTCACCACCCATGGAAACAAAAACATTTTTTGCTCCTTCATTTTGCAGCTTCTTTGCATATTCAACCGTGTCTTCAAGGCTGTTTATTTTTACTCCAAAAAATCCTTCCAGTTCAAAATTGTTTGGTTTTATCAAAAAAGGCCTATGCTTCAGAGTATTTCTCAAAAGCTCACCCTCTGAATCAACAACAACCCTAATTTCATCGGTATTGATTTTTCTCATAATCTCTGAGTAAAATTCTTTTCCCAAGCCCTTTGGAACACTGCCTGCAAGAACAAGAACATCACCCTTTTTCAAAGATTTCAGCTTTTCAAAAAGCAAAGCCTTTTCATTATCCGAAATTTCGGGACCCTGACCATTGATTTCGGTTTCAACATCCGCCTTGATTTTTGTGTTTATTCTTGAAAGACCCTTTTCAAGCCAAACAAAATCAGTTTCAACTCCAAAATCTTCAAGATTATTTTTTATATATTCTCCCGTAAAGCCCCCAACAAAACCAAGAGCACAGGAACAAATGCCAAGATTCTTCAAAACAATTGAAACATTAATTCCTTTTCCGCCGGGAAGAAGTTTTTCATAACAGCTTCGGTTAACCTTTCCATATTCAATGTTTTCAACACCCACTATATAATCAATTGAAGGATTCAAAGTCAATGTATAAATCATAAGTTTTTCTCCTTAAAACAATATTCCAAGATGTTCAAGCAAAATTTTCAGACCAATAAAAATCAAAACAATTCCGCCCATAATAACAGCCTTGTCACGGAGAAATCTACCAATTGATTTACCAATGAAAACACCCAGAAAACTGAAACAAAAGGTGGTTGCCGCAATAACCGAAGCCGCTGCAAATATATTTATATTTTTGCTCGCAATAAATGAAATACCAACTGCCAAAGCATCAATACTGGTTGCAATTGCCTGAAAGAAAAGCTCCTTTATTCTCAGAACCTTACAATTTTTGCAGTCATCCTCTTCCTTTTCCGAAACTGATTCCCTGATCATATTGAGCCCGATTAACAGAAGAATAACAAAAGCAAGCCAATGGTCAACAGCCTTTATCTGTTCTTCAAAAAAAGTTCCGGCAAAATAACCGATCGCAGGCATAACACCCTGAAAAACCCCAAAAAACAAAGCAATCAAAAAAGCATCCTTAATTTTTGCCTTTCCAAGACAAATTCCGTTGCTTATTGCAACCGAAAATGCATCCATAGAAAGTCCGATTCCCGTTAAAAAATATAAAAGCATATAAAAAAACCTTTCCTCTGAATACAATATCATTAAGTTAAGAAAATGAAAAGAAAAGTCATTCTGAGCGAAACCAAAGGCGAAGTCGAAGAATCTTTCCAAAAACAAAGATTCTTCACTACGTTCAGAATGACAAACCGCTTAACTTAATAACATTGTCCTCTGAATATTATTTTTTAATTTTATTTGCACGTCTGGGAAACTGAGAAGGAGTTTCCTTCACCTTTTCAATCAGAACAATTTTCCGGACAATGTCCGACTGAGGAATTTTAACTTCCTTTATATCAGAAATCCTTCCGCCAAGTGAACCAATCATTGCTCTTGCATCAGCAACTTCTTCTTCAACCTCAAATTGCTTGAATGCGGCAAAAACTCCGCCCACCTTAACAAAAGGAACACAATATTCGCACAAAATCTTTAAATTTGCCACAGCACGTGATACCGCAAGGTCAAATTTTTCACGGTATAACTTATTCTTTCCTGCTTCCTCCGCCCTTGCATGAACAAATTCAGCCTTTTCAAAAGAAAGATTTTCTGAAACCTCTTTCAAAAAATTAATTCTTTTGTTCAGTGAATCCATAAAGGTGAAGTCAAGGTCTTCTCTGACAATTTTTATGGGAATACCCGGAAAGCCCGCACCTGTTCCAACATCAATCACCTTTGCATTTTCCTTTATATCAAAAACCGAAAGGGGAGCAATGCTGTCCAAAAAATGCTTAACAGAAATCCCCTCCGGGTCTGTCACCGCCGTAAGATTCATTTTTTCGTTCCATTCAACCAAAAGACGTGAAAAGTTCTCAAATTTATTTATACTTTCTTCCGAAACCGAAAAACCAAGCTCCGAAATCCCTTTTTCAAAAATTTCTCTGTTCATAAATTTTCCTCTTAATATATATAAGATTCTTCACTTTGTTCAGAATGACCGTTTATGTCATGCTAAGCGTAGTCGAAGCATCTTGAGATCCTTCGATTCCGCTAACGCTCCACTCAGGATGACCACAGCAGTCACATTTTCCGTCATGCTGAGCGCAGTCGAAGCATCTTTTTGAAATCCTTCGTTTCACTCCAGACCTCAGGATGACTCTCAATGGTTACTGTTGCCGTCATGCTGAGCGCAGTCGAAGCATCTTTGAAATCCTTCGTGTCACTCCATACCTCAGGATGACTCTCAATGGTTACCGTTTACGTCATAACTAAAAAGAGAGTACAACTTTCGAAGCACTCTCTTTTTGGGTAAATTTTAAATTCACTTATTCCTGAGGAGCGTCAACAGGACAAGCACTTGCACAGCTTCCGCAATCGATGCAAGCATCAGCATCAATAACGTACTTGCCGTCACCTTCAGTAATTGCATCAACGGGACATTCGCCTACGCAAGCACCGCACATAATGCAATCATCATTAATTGTATAAGCCATTTTTTTCACCTCTTTATTTTATATATGACCGATGCACAAAGTGCATCAACCATATAATATATTATTTTTTGAATTTTGTCAATCTATAAATTAAAAAACTTATCCACAAAATAAACATAATAACTTGTAATCTGACTGTTGATAATTTTTTCAAAAAAGACAGGCTGTTTATTCTGTTGATAACTTTTTTCACTTATCAACATGAAATCAACAAGCCAAAACCCTTGTTATTTCAACCCAAAACCCACTTTTCAACACAATCAACAACCCCAACAACAACATCATCAACTATAAATATATATATTATATTTATATATAGAAAAATTCATTTATCATTTTGCTCATCTTCCTGTTTCTTTAAAAAATCAATTTCGTCATATAAATAGCTTAAAGGAAATATTTTATCTTCTTTCAAATCAGGAAGAAAAGTCTGTGACAAAAAATCAAGTCTCCTTTGTGCCCGTTTCAAATGATTCATTGCAAGGTCAATGTCCTGATAAATCAAAAATGTAACTCTTTGTGCCTGGTTCATAGGTTCCATAAAAAATATCTCCTTTGTTTAAAAAAAATGTGCAGCCCCACAAAGTGAAGCCGCACATGAAAAACATACAACTCCGACTTATTTAAGGTTGCTACACTCTTAAAATAAAAGGAAAGAATAAAAACATAAAATGCTTCGAGATTCTTTATCAGAGAGTATGCTTTTCTCTAAAAACATTTCTCGAAACATTTATTTTTATTCATGTTTTTGTAAAATGGTATACTTTCCCCCTATTTTAATTTAAGAGTGTAGCATAACCATTGTAGCACACAACGGAAAAAATTACAATAAAAATATATTTTTTTTAGTCATTTTTTTGAGTTTGGCAAAAAAATTACCCTTAATCGCAAAAAATGATTGATTTTATAATAAATATATGTTATAATGTATTCGGCTAAATAGGGATAATATTTTACCTAAGAAAGGGATTTAATAAAAATGAATATAATTTGCAACAAAAATATACTCAACGAAGCAATCAGCTCTGTTTCAAAGGCTGTTTCTTCACATTCCAACTTTGCAATTTTGGAAGGAATTTACATTAAAGCAGATATTGAAGGGTTCATCACCTTTGTTTCAAACGATATGGAAATGGGAATTGAAGCAAAAATCGAAGCCCGTGTCATAAAACCCGGTCAGACGGTTCTCAATGCAAAAATGCTTGGCAATATTATAAAAAATCTCCCTGCCGATGAAGTTTATATTGAAACAAATGAAATCAATTACTGCACAATAAAAAGCGGAAACGCAAAGTTTGAGATTATGGGTCTCAATCCCATGGAATTTCCCGAACTTCCCAAGGTTGATCCCGATTATTCAATAAAGGTAAAAAAATCTTCTCTTAAAGAAATGATAACAAAAACAATCTTCTGCACATCTCTCAGCGACAACAGACCTGTTCTCAAGGGCTGTCTCATTGAAATAAACGGGGATGTTATAAAAATGGTTGCAACAGACGGCTTCAAAATGGCTGTCAGAACATATCATCTTGACGGCGAATACCCCGAAAGAAGCTTTATTGTTCCTGCAAAAACCCTTGGTGACATAACAAAAATCCTCAAGGATGACGATGATTTTGTTGAAATCAACTGTACATCAAAAAATGCAGTTTTCATTTTTGAAAATTATAAGATTGTGACACGTCTCATCGAAGGCGAATATATAAAATACGAAAGTGCAATTTATAACGACGGCGAAATTGAGCTTGAATGTCCTCTTTATGAGCTTTTTGACTCTGTTTATCGTGCTTCGCTGATTATAAACGGCAATTCAAACGATGCACCCGTAAAGTTAAAGATTATGGAAAACAACATCAACATCTCCTGTGAAACAATTGTGGGAAATGTTGACGACAACATAAATGTTGAAACAGGCGATGCAAATCTTGAAATCGGATTCTTTAATGAATTTCTTCTTGATGTTCTCAGAGCCTGCGATGATGAAACAGTGAAAATAAAATTCAAAAAGAACGTAAATCCCATGATTATAACGCCAATAGAAGGTGACGAATATCTTTATCTCCTCCTTCCAAGACGACTCAAATGATTGTAAATGATATAAGTTTCAAAAATTTCAGAAATTATGAAAGTGAAAAAATCCAATTTAATCGAAAGGTTAATGTAATTTATGGGAATAATGCTCAGGGGAAGACAAATATTTTAGAGGGAATTTATCTCTTTTCTTTGGGCAAGTCAAACCGTGCCTCAAAAGACCATGAAATGATAAGATTCGGCCAGAACTCGGCTGAAATAAATATGAATTTTATTTCAAAGGAAAATGATAATTACGGCGAAATTATCATTGACAGAGTAAAGCGTAAAAAGATTGTTATAAACGACATCCCCGTGAAGAAAAATTCCGAGCTTGTGGGAAAGCTGAATGTTGTTTTTTTCGGGCCGGAATATCTGAGTCTTATTCGTGAAGGTCCGAAAAAGCGCAGAAAAAACATTGATATAATGATAAGTCAGCTGAAAGTTGGTTATCTCAACGCCATTTCGGAATACAGAAAGATAACCGAACAAAAAAGCCGTCTTCTGAAAGAAGACAAGGTTGATGAACTTTTGCTTTCGGTTCTCAACGAGAAGCTCTTTGAATTTGCGGCTTATATAATAAAAGTCAGATATGAATATATAAAAAAGATTGAAAAAATTTCTCAGAAAATTCAGCTTGACATTTCCGGTGGAAAAGAGGAACTGACCCTTGATTATATATCCTGCGGTGAAAAAATTGAACAAAGTTCAGTTTATAATATAAGAGACATTCTCCGTGAAAAATCAAAGGAAGTTTTCAAGCGTGAAATGAAGTACCGTGAATGTATTCTCGGACCTCATCGTGACGATATTGAGTTCAGAATAAACGGCTCGGATTTGAAGCTCTTTGGTTCTCAGGGTCAGCAAAAAACCGCGATTCTTGTTCAGAAAATTGCCGAGGTTGAGCTGTTCAGAGGTGAAATCGGAGAATATCCCATTCTTCTGCTTGACGATATAATGAGCGAGCTTGACAATTCCCGTCAGGATTATGTTCTGAACAAGCTGGATAATATGCAGATTTTTATAACCTGCACCGATAATGAAAGATTCAAATCCCTGAACAGGGGAAATTTTATAAAAATAGATAAAGGAAGTGTGACAGAGTGTACTTGCATTTAGGCTGTGACACGGTTGTGAACACAAAGGATATTATTTCAATACTTGACCTTGAAAGCACTTCAATTTCAAAGTATTCAAAGGAATTTTTGAAGATTGTTGAAGAAGAAGGCTTTGTTCGCAATGTTTCGGAAGAAATTCCAAAATCCTTTGTTGTCTGCGAGGAAGACGGACAATCGGTTATTTATATAACAAATATTTCAACAAAGGCACTTGCAGGAAGAATAAAGAAGTATGTGGAGTAAAAAGATGCATCGCTTTCGCTCAGCATGACGTCAGCAGTAACCATTGGGAGTCATCCTGAGTGGAGCGTTAGCGGAATCGAAGGATCTCAGATATGCTTCGGCTATGCTCAGCATGACATCAGACGTCATTCTGAACGCAGTGAAGAATCTTTTTAAAAAAACAAGTATTCAATTAAAAATCACATAAACGTGTTTTACTTTTTCAAAAGTCGGAACAGAAAGGTAAAAGGTAACAAATATGGCAGAAAACATAACAAACGTACCGGTTGAAAATTCATACGACGAGAGTAATATTCAGGTTCTTGAAGGACTTGAAGCTGTCAGAAAGCGTCCGGGAATGTACATCGGTTCCACAACCGCAAGGGGTCTTCATCAACTTGTTTATGAAATTGTGGATAACTCCATTGATGAAGCATTGGCAGGCTACTGCAAGGAAATTCAGGTTACAATAAAAGAGGATAATTCCATAACCGTCCGTGACGACGGTCGTGGTATTCCTGTTGGTATTCAGGCGCAGACAGGACTTCCTGCTGTTGAGGTTGTATTCACGGTTCTTGATGCCGGCGGTAAGTTCGGCGGTGGCGGATACAAGGTTTCGGGCGGTCTCCACGGCGTTGGTGCGTCTGTTGTTAATGCTCTTTCGGAATATCTTGAAGTTGAAATTTGCGACGGAAAGAATGTTCACTATCAGAAGTATGAACGTGGTGCAAAGCTCAACGAACTGAAAATTATCGGCGATACCGACAAAACCGGTACTTTTGTTCATTTCAAGCCCGACCACCTTATTTTTGAAGAGCTTGTTTTTGACTATAACGTGCTCCTCACAAGACTTCGTGAACAGGCATTTTTGAATGCGGGAATCAGAATTGTTCTCAAGGATGAACGCCCCGACGAAAACGGAAAATTCCGTGAAGATGTTCTTCATTATGAGGGCGGTATAAAGGAGTTTGTTCAGTATCTGAACAGAAACAAAACTCCCATTCATGAGGAAGTTATTTATGTTAATTCAGTCCGTGAAAATTCCGAGGCTGAAATTGCAATGCAGTATAACGACGGCTATACCGAAAATATCGAGAGCTTTGCAAACAACATAAACACAACCGAGGGCGGAACTCACGAAACAGGCTTTAAGGCAGCCCTCACAAAGGTTATAAACGATTATGCACGCAAATATAAAATGCTCAAGGACAATGAGGAGAACCTCAAGGGTGAAGACACCCGTGAGGGTCTTGCCTGCATAATTTCGGTGAAAGTCACCGAGGCTCAGTTTGAAGGTCAGACAAAAACCAAGCTGGGCAACAGCGAAATGCGAACAATTGTTGAAAAGATGATAAATGAAAAGCTCAGCGAGTTTTTTGAAGAAAATCCCGTTATTGCAAAGATAATTGTTGAAAAGGCAATGACCGCATCCCGTGCAAGAGAAGCCGCAAAGCGTGCAAGAGACAACACAAGACGTAAATCCGCTCTTGAATCAAGCACACTTCCGGGTAAACTTGCCGACTGTTCTTCAAGGGACACCGAGTTCACCGAAATATATATCGTCGAGGGAGATTCTGCGGGTGGTAGTGCAAAGCAGGGTCGTGACAGACGTTTTCAGGCAATTCTTCCCTTGTGGGGAAAAATGCTCAACGTTGAAAAGTCAAGAATTGACAAAGTGTTTTCAAATGAAAAGCTCCTTCCTGTTATAACCGCAATCGGTGCAGGAATCGGGTCTGATTTTGACGTTTCAAAAATCAGATACGGCAAGGTTGTTATTATGGCCGATGCCGACGTTGCCGGTGCCCATATCAGAACACTTCTTCTGACTTTCTTCTTCCGTTATATGGAACCTCTCATCAGAGAAGGTCATGTTTATATTGCACAGCCTCCTCTTTATAAGGTTTATAAAGGTAAAAAGGTTATTTATGCATATACCGATGAGGATTTGAAAAAGGCTCTTGAACAGATTCCCGAAGCATCAATCCAGAGATATAAGGGTCTTGGTGAAATGAACCCCGAACAGCTCTGGGAAACAACAATGGACCCCGAAAGACGTATTATGCTCCGTGTTGACCTTGAAGATGCAAAGCGTGCCGATGAAATTTTCACAATTCTCATGGGCGACAAGGTTGAGCCAAGACGTGAATTTATTGAGGAACATTCCAAGTCGGTTGTAAATCTTGATATTTAAAGGCTGTTTAATTGACCCTTCAGGGTCATCCTGAGGAAACGAAGTGATTCGAAGGATCTTAGAGATGCTTCGCTTGCGCTCAGCATGACGGTAACAGTAACAATTGCGGGTCATCCTGAGTGGAGCGTTAGCGGAATCGAAGGATCTAAAAGATGCTTCGTCTACGCTCAGCATGACAGCAGACGTCATTCTGAACGCAGTGAAGAATCTGATCAAATGGAGTAAAATATTTTATTATGTATTATGTTTATATGTTAACGAATCATAACAATAAAGTGTTATACACAGGAGTAACAAATAATCTGTGCAGGCGTTTATATGAACATAAAAATAAGTTAGTAAAAGGTTTTACGGAAAAATATAATGTAAACAAGCTTGTGTATTTTGAGGAATCAAATAATCCCGAAGATGCAATAAAAAGAGAGAAACAAATAAAAGGCTGGAAAAGAGAAAAGAAAAATAGTTTAATTGAAACAATCAATCCGGAATGGGAAGATTTATCAATAAAATTTGAAATATAAAAGATGCTTCGCTTACGCTCAGCATGACAACAAATGTGACTGTTGTGGTCATCCTGAGTGGAGCGTTAGCGGAATCGAAGGATCTCATGATGCTTCGACTACGCTTAGCATGACATCGGGCGTCATTCTGAACGCAGTGAAGAATCTTTTATAAAAAACTTGAAACAAAGGTGTTATTATGAGCAAAGCAGACAAAATATTTGTTGAAATGTGCAAAGATATAATTGAAAACGGGTGGTCGGATGAAGGTCTTGATGTCCGTCCAAAATGGGAGGACGGAACTCCTGCGCACACCATAAAAAAGTTCGGTGTTGTGAATCGCTATAATCTTGCTGAGGAATTTCCAATTCTCACCCTCCGTCCAACGTATCTGAAAAGTGCCATTGACGAAATTCTGTGGATATGGCAGAAAAAATCCAATAACATAAAGGATTTGAACAGCCACATCTGGGATGAATGGGCTGATGAAAATGGTTCAATCGGCAAAGCATACGGTTATCAGATGGGAATCAAGCATAAATATAAGGAAGGGGAGTTTGACCAGGTTGACAGAGTTCTTTTTGACCTGAAAAACAATCCCCAGAGCCGAAGAATAATGACAAATATTTATGTTCATCAGGATTTGAATGAAATGAATCTTTATCCCTGCGCATACAGCATGACCTTCAACGTGACGGGAAACAAGCTGAACACAATTCTCAATCAGCGTTCTCAGGACACCCTGACCGCAAACAGCTGGAATGTTTGTCAGTACGCTGTTTTGACCCATATGTTTGCTCAGGTCAGCGGACTTGAGGTGGGCGAGTTTGTTCATGTGATTGCTGATGCTCATATTTATGACAGACATATTCCGCTGGTTCAGGAGCTAATATCACGTGAACAGTTTGATGCGCCAAAGCTCATAATCAACAAGGACATAAAGAACTTTTATGACTTCACTCCCGATGATTTTGTCCTTGAAAATTACAAAGCCGGTGAACAGATAAAGAATATTCCCGTGGCAATATAAAAGGATACATCACTTGCTCTCAGCATGACGGAAAATGTGACTGTTATGGTCATTCTGAGGAAACGAAGTGATTCGAAGGATCTCAAAGATGCTTCGACTGCGCTCAGCATGACATTAGGCGTCACTCTGAACACCTTTCCTTGTCATTCTGAACGCAGTGAAGAATCTTTAAAAATAAAAAGGAGAAACAAAAATGAATATAATTGCGGCGGCAGATATAAATTGGGGAATAGGCATTGAAAACAGACTGCTTGACCATATCCCCGAAGATATGAAATTTTTTAGAGAAACAACCTCAGGAAAGGCTGTGATTATGGGAAAAAACACATTTTTGTCTTTCCCAAATCAAAAACCTCTCCCAAAGAGGCTTAATATTGTTTTGACTCACGATAAAAATTTTGCTCCCGAGGGTGTTGTTGTTTGCGACAGCATTGAAAAGGCAGTTGAAATTGCAAAATCGGAGTATGCTGATGAAGATATTTTTTTCATTGGCGGTGAATCGGTGTATAATGAAGCCGAAAAGTTATGTGATACTGCATATATAACAAAAATTGACTTTGCATATAAGGCAGACAGATTTTTATTGAACTTTGATGAAAAAATCAATTGGCACATCAAAGAAGAAAATATGATAAAGACCGAAAAGGGGCTTTACATATCATTTGTAACATACAAAAAGGATATATAAGAATAACCGAAGGGCGTTTTCAGAGTTGAAAAAAAGCCCTTTTGCCATATAATTGAAAAAATTGAAAGATGCTTCGACAAGCTCAGAATGACGATGTGGCAACTGTTTGAAGTCATTCTGAACGCAGTGAAGAATCTATTTTCGGCATTTGACAAGAACAAAACTTTGAAAGGACTGACCAATTTGACAATTGAGGTAAAAAATTTGAGCAAGGTTTACAAAATTTACAATAAACCCGGCGACAGAATTAAGGAAGCCTTTTTTCCGAAGAAATACAAGGAAAAAATAAAGGATTTTTATGCCCTCAATGATATAAGTTTCAGCATTGAAGAAGGCGAAACCGTTGGAATTATCGGAAAAAACGGTTCGGGAAAGTCAACACTTCTGAAAATTCTCACCGGGGTTATAAACCAATCCTCCGGCGTGAAAATAATGGACGGAACCGTTGCGGCAATTCTTGAGCTTGGTGCAGGCTTCAACCCTGAATATACGGGAATTGAAAATATTTACCTCAACGGAACAATCATGGGAATGAAAAAAGAAGAAGTGGACGAAAAAATTGACGAAATTGCGGCTTTTGCCGAAATCGGTGAATTTATTGAACGTCCCGTAAAGAATTATTCAAGCGGTATGTTTGTTCGTCTTGCCTTTGCCGTTGCAATCAATTCTGACCCCGATATTCTCATTGTTGACGAAGCCCTTGCCGTTGGTGACTACAGATTTCAGGCAAAGTGCTATAACAAGTTTGAAGAACTGAAATCAAAGGGAAAAACCATTTTGTTTGTCAGCCATGATGTTGATGCCGTGCGCCGCTTCTGCACAAGGGCAATCTGGCTTGATTGCGGCAGAATGATTATGGATGGCGAGGTTCAGGACGTAACTTCAAAATATATGGAATTCATAACAAGCTGTGAGCCTGATGCAATGGCTTGTATTTCGGGTATGACAAAAAAGGAAAAGATTGAAGAAATTCAGCCTGAAAAGGAATTTAATTCAATAAACCGTTTCGGCTCGGATGTGGGCTGTATAAAAAATGTCAGAGTAATCCGTGGCAACCGTGAAAGTGATTTGTTCAATTCGGGCGAAAGAATGGAAGTTGAGATTCTTGTTGACGTCCCCGAAGATGCCAACCTTTCGGACACGGGCTTTGCAATTTCTCTCAAAAACAAAAACGGACTTGATTTGTATGTAACCGCCCTCCACGACCAGAATATGCGATTTGCACACACCGGGCGCAACAATTTGAAGTTTTCATTCCCTGTCTATCTCAACGAGGGCGAATATACCCTCACGGCAGGTCTTGAAATGCGCAACACCTTCCCCATAACCTATTATGACTATATCGAAGGTGCGGCATATATAAAAATTATTTGCGAAAAAGAGTATTTCGGAGTTCTCAGAATGCCGTCGGAAATCCGTTTGGCAGAATAACGTGATTTTTCACGTTATTCTGCAATTTGAATTGCACCGTCGAAATTTTTGCACAAAGTGCGAAACGACGATGTGCGTAAATCTCCATTATACGCCTTATCTCGCCCACGGATAAAAGGCAAGAGATTTTTTGAAATAGTTATTGTGGGCGGAAAGACTATGGAGATTAACATGGAAATTAACAACAACAATCTCTCTGAAAATACCGAAAAGATTATCAGTGAGCTGAAAAGACAACTAAGTGAAAAAGAATATGAAAACCTGAAGCTGAAAGAAAGAATCGAAGCCGACAGAAACGCAATTATGCAGATACAGTTTGAGGCGAATCAGCACAAGCAGGAGGAAATTGACCTTCACTATACAAACGTATGGCGAACAGGTCTTATGATTGAAAAGATTTTTCAGAAAATCGGTGTTTCTTTTATACGTTCTCTCCTTGCTCTTTCGGATTACAAGCGAATCGGTCTGAAGCTCACTCTTCGCAAGGGATTTGCCGAAATTTTCCACCGTGAAAATGTTGTGCGCAAAAAAAATCGGCAGATGGAGCTTGGCAGAGAAAAATTCAATAAGTTCAAAAGAGAACGAACAAGAGTTTTTGGGTCAATAACCGAAAAAATTCAGGTTCCTGAGGAATCAGGGCTTGTTTCGGTTGTTCTTCCCGTTTATAACGGCGAAAAACACATTGAAGAATCAATCAAAAGCGTTCTTTCACAAACCTACAAAAATCTTGAGCTGATTATCGTCAACGACGGCTCAACGGACAGAAGCCTTGAAATTGCCAAAGAATATGCAAAAAAAGATGAAAGAATATGGATAATCAACCAGCGGAACAAAAAACTGCCTTCGGCACTTTCGGCAGGCTTCAGAAAGTCAAAGGGTCAGTTTCTCACATGGATAAGTGCCGACAATGTGATGCTTCCCGATTGCATAAAAATTCTTGTTGAAAACCTCAACCGCAAGCCCGAAGTCGCAATGGTTTACGGAAATATGCGGCTTATAAACAAAAAAGGCAGACGGAAGCTGGGTCATTTCTGGTTTGAAAAACCGCTCTTTTCGGGAAACGTATGCTTCCCCGATAACGCACAGTGCATAAACACCTATGCCAACAATACAATCGGTGCGGCGTTTATGTACAGACGGTCTGCGGCTTTTATTCTGGGCAATTATTCAAAGTATAAAACAACCTTTGAGGACTATGATTACTGGATGCGCCTCAATTCCCTTCTGAAAATCGAGCATATTGATGAGACCGAACCCATTTACCTGTACCGAATCCACAAGGATTCTTTAACCGCCCACGACCGTGAGCTTGGAATAACCAAAAACCGATATAAGCTCATGGTTTATGACGATTTCAGACGTGATTTTTATATGTCTGTTCTTGTGTGGGTAATCGAAACCGAGGACGAGAAAAATCCTTATTATATTGATTTCAAAAAAGCAGTTGAGGATGCAGGTCACATGGTTATGACCCGTGATGAGGCGGAATATTGCAGGGCAGGAGAATATTATTCCTGTTTTTGCTATGCTTATTTCGGCGATGGCGAAAAATCGGGAAAAGAAGATATAAAGGTTAATTTTTCGGGTACTTTGCTTGTTTCGGATAATGTTGATCAGAAGTGCAATTTTGATGTTCTTGTGACAACAGATAAAAATGTTCTGCTCCCCGATGCAGGAAAGTTCAGGGGTTGGTTCCGTGTGCTGAACGGCAAGGATATTTTCAGTCTTGCCGATGCAAAAATAAAGAACAAAATCCTCTATGAGCTTGAAAATAAAATAAACGAGCCCGATGCATATGAAAAGAAGATTTCAATCATAATCTGCACATATATGAGGGGCGAAAAGCTCATTGATGCTATCTGGTCGGTAATCCGTCAGTCAATCAGCAAAAAGGAGTATGAAATTCTCATTGTTGACAACGCACCCTTCACTTCGGGAATACGTGATGCAGTTGAGGATTTTCAGCGCAAGTACAGCGAATTTGAAGGCTTCATCAGATATATGAGTGTTCCGCAAAAGGGACTTTCCTATGCCCGAAACGGCGGTATGTGGAACGCCAGAGGCGAATATCTTTTGTTCCTTGACGATGATGTTCTTGCCGATTATTATCTTCTTGAAGAAATATATTCAGGCTTCAAGTATCATCCCAATGTGGGTATTGTGGGCGGCCAGGTTATCCTTGAACGGCCTTTTCCCACTCCCGACGTTCTGCGAAAGGGCTGGGAAAATATATGGAGCGAGTTCAAAATTTCGGGCAATAACTTCCGTGAAACAACACAGCAGTTTGAGTTCCCATACGGTGCCGATTACAGCGTTCGTCGCTCGGCAATATGGCAGATTGGCGGATTCAGAATGTGTTACGGCAGAGTGGGCAACGATTATGCAGGGGGCGAGGAAACGGCTCTTGCTTTCAAAATGCTTCAGACGGGCTATGGAATCGGGCTTCAGCCCCACGCAAAGGTTCTGCACAGGGTTGACCATTCAAGATTCACCCGTGAACACGTGAAAAAGACAATCCGTGCAGGAATCATAACCAGCTACCGCTTTTTCTGTGACCTTCACACAAGCATTGGCTGGACAAAGGGTTATGTGAAAAGTCAGATTAAAATTTGTAAGAAAGAAATAAAAATTCTCACCAGAAAAAAAGCAAATCCCCTTGACATCTATTACAAGGAATGTTACCTTGATGCATGGTACGGACTTCTGGATTTTATGAATGAGAATAACGCAGGGAGGTAAAAGCAATGTTTGAATACATAAAAAAGCTTTTGTTCGGGGTCAGGGACACCGTTGAAGAACGTCCCATGAACTTTTATCAGTACAAGTTCATCAGATACAAGGAGGAAAGGGACAACAAATATCCTCTTGACATAACAAGGGTTCATGTTCCACAAATCAAGGACCTTGTTTCGGTTGTTCTTCCCGTTTATAACGGCGGTGACATCCTTGCTGATTCCATTGAATCGGTGCTCAGGCAGACATACCGCAACTTTGAGCTGATTATTATCAACGACGGTTCAAAGGACGATACTCTGAAAATTGCCGAAAGCTATGCTCAAAAGGATTCAAGAATCCGTGTTCTCACTCAGGAGAACAAAAAAATTCCAAGGACCCTTTCAAGGGGCTTTCGTGAGGCAAAGGGCGAATTTCTCACATGGACAAGCGCCGACAACGTTATGGACAACGATTTTCTTGAAAAGATGGTTGAGGAAATGAAGGCAAACCCCAAAACCGCAATGGTCTGGGCAAATATGCGCCTCATAAACGCAAAAGGCAAAAAATATACAAAGCACGGCTGGTATGAGTTCCCCATCGGCAGCGGAAATGTTATGTTTCCCGGCGATGCATACGAGCTGAACACCTATGCCAACAATACAATCGGTGCGGCGTTTATGTACAGAAAGGTTGCGGCAGAGATTCTCGGCTGTTATTCAAGCTATAAGCACACCCTTGAAGATTATGATTACTGGATGCGAATGAATTCACTTCTTGAGCTTCGCCATACCTCATTCACAAATCCAATTTATTCTTATCGCTGGCACGACGGCTCTTTAACCGCAAAGGACAAGGAGCTTGGAATAACCAAAAACCGCTACAAGCTGATGGTTTATGATGATTTCAGACGTGATTTTTATCTCACGCCTCTCCTTTGGTATGTTCAGTTTGACGAGAAAAACCGGGCAATGGCGGCAGGCTTCAAAAACGAGATTACCGAGGCAGGTCACGTTCTTCTTGAAAAGCAGGATTTCAGCGAGCTTTTCTTCGGCAATGGCGTGAGCAACCTTGTTTATGTTAGTTTTGGCGGTGTTGAGCCTGATGTGAATCTTCCTGCAACTGCCGTAAAGGTTGGAATGAATATGGCAGATAACAACCCCGAGGCCTTTGATTTCCACGGTAGACTGAGCTATGATGCCGAGTCGGCTGAAAACGGCAATGCATATTCATTTGATGACACAAAAACTGCTTTTTCATTTATTGATGCAAGGGCAAAGAACGATATGCTTTACGAAATGGAGGGCAGGGTTGAAAATCCCGAACCCCCTGCAACAAAGCTCTCGGTTGTGCTGTGTACACACAAAATTTCCGAAACACTTCCCGATTGTATGGAGGCTCTTTGCAATCAGGCGGCAGACCCCAAGGATTTTGAGATTGTCTTTGTAAGCAACAATTTCCGTGACAACAGACTCAAGGAATTTGTTCAGGATGTAAAGGCAAAGCATGAAAATATAAGGATAAATTACGTAACAGCTCCCCAGCAGGGACTTTCCTATGCCCGAAACTGCGGAATGTGGGCGGCAAAGGGCGAATATATTCTGTATGTGGACGATGATTCCATTGCAAGAAAGAATGTTGTTGCCGAAACAATCAAGACCTTTGACGAGCACAAAAAGCTTGGTACCTGCGGCGGACAGGTTCTTCTGACCGTTCCTCCGGAAGCCGGCGACCTTGTGAACGAAAGAACAATCGGCTTGTGGAGCAATCTTGAAATTGACGGCAAAGGTTTCCGTTATGCAAGGGACTACGGCGACTTCCCCTACGGGGCAAACTTTGCGGTGCGTGCAAGCTGTTTGAGGATGATTGGCGGCTTCAGATGCAGTTACGGCAGAGTGGGCAATAACTTTGCAGGAGGCGAAGAAACTCTTGTGAGCTTTATGATGGGCGAAATTCAGATGAAGGTGGGGCTCAACGCAGATTCAATTGTTGAACACCGTGTCCTTCGTGACCGTTTCACCCTTGAACATATCGACAAAACCGCATATTCGGGAATTATGACCCAATACCGTCTGAGACGTGATTTGTATGCGCCTCTGGACTGGACCGATGCCAATGTCCGTGAACGTGCATCAAAGGCTGAAAAGCTGGCAAGGGCAGAGGTTGAGGGCAGTGCGGATTATGTTCTTCAAAAGGCAACCGCAAGGGCATTCCGTGAAGTTCTGGAACACAGACGCGCCGACCAGGCGTTCCTTGACCGAAACAAAAAATAAAATCTACGGAGAAACTGAATTATGTTCAAAAAAATGCAATGGAAAATAGTTGTCATTTTTGTGGCGCTGGTTTTTGCAATAATGATTTTTGTTGGGGCGTATATGCTCAACAGCGTTGTGAATATGTATTCACGAAATTTCAATGAACAGATGGACAAGGTTATGTCGGGGGAATTTGCCTCAACTGTAACCGAAATTTTGCAGTCAACCCAGGACGACAAAGAAAAAATGTCACATCTGAACACGGTTATTTCGGCATATTCGGCTCAGCTGGGTTTATCTGAACAGCGCCAATGCGCCGTTCTCAATGCGGCAGATGCTTCAAGAATCGTAACAACAGGAACAAGTGCCGATGCTCTTGAAAAAACACCCAATCTCATCAAGGCAATGTCGGGGGAGGTTGGAAAGAACGGTCGTTTCACGGCAAATTATATGGATTATGCTTATTTTGTGGATGGCGGAAGCAACCGTGGTGACTACATAATCTACGTAAAGGACAACAAGCAGGGTGTCAATTCCGTCACCGAGAATATGATTTATATTATAATTCAGGCAATGCTTTTTGGGGTTCTGGCTTCAATTTTGCTGGGCTTTTTCCTTTCAAAAACCATAACAAACCCAATTTCCGTTCTGACCGAAAAGGCAGAGGATTTTGCCGAGGGCAATTTTGAATCCAATCTTGAAGTTGCATCCCACGACGAAATCGGAACATTGGTTGAAACCTTCAATTATATGGGCGGTGTGATGAAAAATGCAATCAACGAGGTTGCAAGCGAAAAACACAAGCTTGAAATTATCCTCGAAAACGTCAACAACGGTATAATTGCATTCAACACAAATCAGGAAATAATTTCAATCAACAAGGCGGCAAAGGAATTGCTGAACATTGATGAAATAAATGACGTGCGTTTTGACAAATTCTTCAAGGAGCTCAATTCAAATGTGTGTATGGCGGAATTTGTTTATCTAACAAAGTTCCGAACCGAAAGACGTGAAATTGAAATCAACAAAAAACATATAAAGGCATATTTTCTTCCCTTCAAAATGGAAGAAGACCGTGTTGCAGGCGTTGTTTGCGTGCTCAGTGACGTAACCGAGGAATTTAATCTTGAAAAGTCACGAAAGAAGTTTGTTGCCGAGGTTTCACACGAGCTGAAAACTCCTCTGACAACCATCGGAACATACACCGAGACTTTGATTGACAATTATCCCATGGGTGAGGAAATGGAAAAATCCTTCCTCAGGACAATCCACAACGAAACAAACAAAATGACAAATCTTGTGAAAAATCTCTTAACCTTGTCCCAGTACGATTCCCAGAGTGTTGAGCTGAACATGGAGGCATTTGACCTTGCGGAGATGCTTCGTGAGGTGGTTGAAACCTTCAAGGTTGAGGCAGAAAACAAGGGTCAAAAGCTCACATATAACACAGTCAATTCAATTCCAATGGTTTATGCCGACAAATTCCGACTTGAGCGTGCCGTGAAAAACATAATTTCAAATTCAATGAAATATACTCCCGTAACAGGAAAAATAAATGTTTTTGCGGGCTTCATCGGAAGCGAGGCTTACATAAAGATTGAGGACAACGGCGTGGGAGTTCCCGAAGAGGATCTGAAGCACATTTTTGAAAGATTTTACCGTGTTGACAAGGCTCGTTCACGTGAACAGGGCGGAACAGGTCTGGGTCTTTCAATTGCAAAGGAAATTATTGAGAGTCACGGCGGAAGCATCAGTATGGAAAGCAAGGTCAATGAATTCACAAGAGTAACAATAAAAATTCCGGTCAACGTGCAATAATATTATGTTACCAAAATGAAACAAAAATATTAATTTTTTGACATTGACTAAATCTGAAAATCGGTGTATACTAAGTGAGAAAGAACAACGAGAGGTAATTCCGATGGCAAAGGAAAAAAATTCAAACACAACCATTGCCGAAAACAAAAAAGCCTATCATGACTATTTTGTTGACGACACATATGAAGCAGGAATATCCCTTTTCGGCACCGAAGTCAAATCGGTGCGTCAGGGAAAGATGAACCTGAAGGACAGCTATGTTTCGGTTAAAACCGGCGAGGCTTTTCTTATTGGTGCCCATATTTCGCCTTATGAAAAGGGAAACATCTTCAACCGTGACCCTCTGCGTTCACGAAAGCTCCTTCTTCACAAGCGTGAAATAAGCAAGCTCATCGGCTTAACTCAGCAGGAGGGCTACACCCTGATTCCGCTGAAGGTTTATTTCAAGGGTTCATATGTGAAGGTTTTGCTGGGGCTTTGTCGTGGTAAGAAAAATTACGACAAGCGTGAGGCAATTGCTCAGCGTGACGCAAAGCGTCAGATTGACCGTGCGCTGAAAGAACGAATGAGATAAAATTTGAAGCTTTGTGCCGCAAAGCTATCATAACTCTAATCCATTAACTCTCACTTTAATATATCCGGGGGCGTAAAGGTTTCGACGGGGATTTTGAAGTATCGGGAGCGAGCCGCAGTGGGCAGCTGCGAAAAAATGTCCAACTTAAAATTAAACGCTAACAATAATTTAGCTTACGCTGCCTAAGCATTAGGCGCTGTCCTTCCCTGATTACCGCGTTCGGGGGCAAGGGCATCAAACCAGCGGTGAACATGAATCCGGAAAGCTTTGACCGGGTCACGATTTTATGAAGCTACCGTCAGATGTTGCCTGTCTTTGGGCGTCTTCTGTGGGGAATCTTAAACAAAGACTACGCTCGTAGCGCCTGATATGAATAGATTTTCGGACAGGGGTTCAATTCCCCTCGCCTCCACCAACCAATTTCACGGAAACGTGTATATAGTAAATGCGTCATATAGCAAGGCTTGACTTGCTATGTGGCGCATTTGTTTGTTTAAGGAAGGATTGACTTAAGATGTAAAT